>JAVLCL010000383.1:0-3482 GCA_031580825.1 Halothece sp. Uz-M2-17 | reverse complement strand
TTTCCCTTAAACTGTCAACCTTTTTTCTCGAAAAATTTCATCTTTTTTTCTTTCCTTTGCTGGGCGAGGTTTTTGGCGTTATTTAGAACTTGATTTGAGATTTGAAGTTAAACACTGAATGACAATTGTTGGGGAATCTAACTTGTGAAACGAAGATTGAAAGAGAATGCGCTGAAGACGCTACATTGGATAGAGATCCTACAATCGTAAATCCTGAATTAGAAGTTTTCATATTGAGTTACCTGTTATATGTTTGACGCGCTATCCGAAAGTTTGGAATCCGCCTGGAAAAAGCTCCGGGGTCAAGATAAAATCACCAGCAATAATATTAAACCTGCCCTGCAAGAGGTACGTCGCGCCCTCCTTTCTGCAGATGTGAACCTACAAGTGGTGAAAGGCTTTATCGCAGATGTGGAAAAAGCAGCAGAAGGGGCAGAGGTTCTTTCTGGGGTTCGTCCTGACCAACAATTCATCAAGATTGTGAATGATGAACTGGTCAAGGTGATGGGGGACAGTAATGTTCCTCTCGCTGAAGCGGAAAACCCACCCACTGTCATTCTCATGGCAGGGTTACAAGGAACGGGGAAAACCACTGCTACTGCAAAACTTGCCTTGCATTTGCGGAAACAAAACCGCAGCGCGTTAATGGTGGGAACAGACGTTTATCGTCCTGCAGCGATTGACCAGTTAAAAACACTAGGGGAACAAATTGACGTTCCTGTTTTTGAAATGGGAACAGAAGCCAATCCCGTAGATGTAGCGAAACAAGGGATTGAAAAAGCAAAAGCAGAAGGCATTGATACGGTCTTGGTTGACACGGCAGGACGCTTGCAAATTGACCAAGATATGATGCAAGAGTTGATCGCGATCAAAAATGAAATTTCGCCTCATGAAGTCTTGCTAGTTGTAGATGCGATGACCGGACAAGAAGCAGCTAGTCTGACGGATACTTTCCACCAACAAGTGGGCGTAACCGGTGCAATTTTAACCAAATTAGATGGGGATACCCGAGGTGGGGCTGCTTTATCTGTACGTCAAGTTTCGGGACAACCGATTAAATTTATCGGGGTTGGGGAAAAAGTGGAAGCGCTACAGCCGTTTTACCCCGAACGGATGGCCTCTCGAATTTTAGGCATGGGCGATGTTGTTTCCTTGGTGGAAAAAGCCCAAGAAGAAATCGACATGGCAGATGCCGAAGCCATGCAAGCCAAGATGTTGGAAGCGCGATTTGATTTTAATGACTTCCTGAAACAGATGCGCTTGCTGAAAAATATGGGATCGTTCGGTAGTGTGATGAAAATGATTCCGGGGATGAACAAACTCAGCGGATCAGACATTGAGAAAGGAGAAACCCAACTCAAGCGCACAGAAGCAATGATCAACTCCATGACCAAGCAAGAACGGGAAGAACCGGAATTACTCGCCAAATCTCCCAGTCGTCGCCGTCGGGTAGGAAAAGGTTCTGGACATCAAGAGAAAGATGTGGTCAAACTTGTTAATGACTTCACCAAAATGCGTTCCATGATGCAACAGATGGGACAAGGTCAAATGGGAATGCCCGGTATGGGCGGTGGTGGTCTTGGTGGTATGTTTGGCGGGGGTGACGGTATGGGCGGTCAACCCCAACCTGGTTTCCGTCAAGCCCCTGGCAGTGGTAAGAAGAAAAAAAAGAAAAAGAAAAAGAAAGGCTTTGGTGATCTTTAAGCAGTAAATTGAAGGAGACTGATGATTAAATGAGTCAAGGAAACGAACAAACGAACTGTTTTTTTTAAATTGAATATGATGCCAGTGGCGGTTATATTGCCAAGACTTTGTGAAAGGAAATTTTCACAAAAACGGATGATTTAGACAGTTTAAAGGTGATGGTGAAACATGCATTAAGTTGTCATTTTGAACTAGCTAACCGTCTCAAAATTGTCCGTTTGATATTAACTGATTCATTAATCAAAGAACGAATAACAAAGAACAAATAACAAACGGTTATGCACAAACCTGATGAAATTCGCTTTTTAGTCCTTGGTTTAATTAAAGATCGCGATCGCGCGTTTTTATCTGAAGGCTATGATGCCACAAAAGAAGAATATTTCTATCGCGCGTTAGGTGGAGGAATTGAATTTGGAGAAAAGAGTGATGACGCTCTTAAACGAGAATTTAAAGAAGAACTCGACACAGAAGTTACCAATATCCAATATTTAACTTGTCTTGAAAGTTTATTTTCCTTTAACGGTCAACTGGGACATGAAGTCATTCAGCTTTATCAATGTGATTTTGCTGACCCTGAATTTTACGCCATTGAAGAAATCACTTTTAATGAGGGGAAACGCCAAAAAGTTGCTCGTTGGATTGATTTAGAAAAATGTCGATCCGGAGAATTAAAAGTCGTTCCCGAACCGATGGTAGAGTATTTTTAAAGCAGCAGTGAACAGTCAATTATTCTGTACTGTTCACTGGTTTTACTTGCCAAAGTTTGCCTTTTTTATGATCAATAGTTACTTGATAATTTTGGACTTGTAAGCTATCTAATAAAGATTGAACTGGACGAAAAATGTAGATTTCGGAATAATTTTCTGGCAGTTGAATTTTTGTCTGTTCATTAAAAAAGATAAATTTTGTTTCTGATTTTAAGTCATGACTTAAAGATAGTGTTCTGGCAATTCGAGATACATCTCCTACGACTAACGGTTCTTGGGATTGATTAATAATCGCTGCAACTTCGTGGTTATAGTAACTGCTATACTTATTCCACCAAGTTGAAGCATTGTGCATGATTACACTAGAAATAATGCTCATAGTGAATATTGCCATAAAAATAATTTTCCAAAGATTTTTACGGTTGTAATTAATCGAAAATTTTAGATAACTTCCTAAACAATAAGCGAGAGTTAACTCTACCCCGATATGACACGCGATCGCGTAACGACCAATCGTTGATCGTTGCCCTCCTGTGACTAAATCAGGAATAGCTAAAGCTAAGGCGGTAGAACCAATTAAAGTGAGAATAAACCACCATTGCTGTTGACTTCCTTGACGATAAAGAAAATAAAAACTATAGATAATTAAAACTACAGTTAAAACCAAAAGATAAAGCCAAGGTTGATTAAAACTTAGCTGTACATCTTGAAAATTTTGAATATCAAATAACCGTTCAGAATAGCCAATTTGTAAATCATAAACTGTTCCGACAAGGTTAATCAGCCACCGTTGTAATAGTAAAGGGAAAGGGAGATTCTGTAAAACCCAACCTCCCATTCCATCTTCATTAAAAATAAAAACAAAAATCCAAGGAAGAAAGAGAATTAAACCTAAGCCTGCATATAAACTATAAATTAAAATAACTTTATTCAATCGCCATTTTTGCGAAAATAAGGCATAAATTCCATGTCCAAGAGAAACTAAACCTGCTAGCGGATGAGCGTATAAGCCTAACGCAACTGTTCCAGTATAAGTTAACCAACTAGAAGGTGTTGGACGATGCATTGCCC
>JAVLCL010000382.1:0-3484 GCA_031580825.1 Halothece sp. Uz-M2-17 | reverse complement strand
CTTGCAGAGATTATCCAAAATCATGGAACTGAGTTACAGTTAAGCGAGGCGGATCAGAAACTGCTGAGAGAAATGGCAAGTGGGAACAGTTACGAAGCCATGGCGCAAACTTTAAATTGCTCGCAAGTGGATTTATGTGAAGCCATCAGCCAACTGCGAAACCATCTCCAAAGCAGCGATCGCGTTCAATCTGCTTTAAATCGCTTACGAAACGGTTAAACTCATGTAAAATCAACAATTAATCATTTTGTTATTGGTTGTTGATTCTTCAGTAATTTCAAAACGTCCCTCAAAAATAGAATGTTTCGACTGATAACCTATCGTTTATTGTCAAATAACCAATGACAAATGACAAATGACGAATGACTATCCATGATTGAAGTTGAACATTTAAGTAAATCCTTTGGTAATACCACTGCGATTAAAGATGTCACCTTTTCCGTGCGAGAAGGTGAAATTTTAGGGTTTTTGGGTCCCAACGGCGCAGGGAAAACCACAACCATGCGGATTTTAACGGGGTATATTCCCGCGAGTAGTGGAACCGCGAAAGTGGGAGAATACGAAGTCCATCACAACTCTCTCGCAGTTCGTAAACGGATTGGCTATTTACCCGAACGTCCGCCGTTGTATTTAGATATGACGGTCAAAGGCTTTCTAGAGTTTGTCACCCAAATCAAAGGAGTCCCACGGCGCGATCGCGCAAAACAAGTCCAAAGCGCGATCGAACGGTGTTTTCTCGAAGACAAACAAAATATTCTCATCCGTAAACTCTCCAAAGGCTACCGTCAACGGGTGGGAATCGCCCAAGCCATTGTTCATGATCCGCCTGTAATTATTCTCGATGAACCCACCATTGGACTTGATCCGCGCCAGATGATTGAAGTCCGAAACTTAATCAAAAGTCTAGCGGGGGATCATACGATTATTCTCTCAACTCATATCCTGTCGGAAGTGAACATGATCAGCGATCGCGTGACGATTATTGCGGATGGGACTGTCGTTGCTACCAATACCCCTGAGTATTTAATGACGGAACTCAAAGGAGGCGGGGGTTATACTCTTGATCTGGCGGGAGATATTGAAGTCATTCAAAGTACATTGAACGCTTTACCGGAAGTCTCAACCATTGAGATTTTCCCCTCCGAGACTCATCAAGAACGGTCTCAAGTTAAAATTTCTTGTCTTCCTCATACCGAACCTGGAGATAAAATTGCAACTGTAATTGTCAATTCAGGATTACATCTTTATGAAATGCAACGGGATAAACCCACCCTCGAAGATGTTTTCTTAGAATTAACCGCCCAAGAACAACCCGAAACAACAACTGACTCCGAATCGGAGAGTGAACATGATTCTTCTCAATAATCTCCTTGCAATTTTCCGCCGTGAATTTACCAGTTATTTTACCTCTCCCCTTGCTTATTTAATTACGGCTGTCTTTTGGCTCATTTCGGGCTTTTTTTTCGTTTCCATTTTATTAGGACCAGAAGGCATTATTCAACAAGTCAGTCAGCGAGAACAACTCCAAATTCCTGTCCCTCCGGTTGATGTTGTCTATCAGTTTTTAACGTATTATTTTAGTTTTTTAGGATCACTCGTTCTTTTTATTCTTCCTGCACTTTCGATGGGATTATACACCGAAGAAAGAAAGCGGGGGACTTTAGAACTCATCGCCACTTCTCCCGTTACGAATTGGATTGTTGCATTAGGAAAACTCTTAGGCGTTCTTGCGTTTTTTACAGTTATGATTCTTCCTGTATTAGGTTATGAAATCTATGTTTTTAATGCAGCAACTCCACCAATTCCTCCCGCCGTTCCTTTACTGGCGCATGGGGCTTTACTCTTATTAGCAGCATCAATTCTTTCTCTGGGAATGTTCATTTCCTCTTTAACCGATAACACAATTTTTGCTGCCATTATTACCTTTGCGGTGGTTCTATTTTTATGGGTCACTGATTTAATTGCAAATCGTGTCAGTGGCGGTTTTGGAGAGGCGTTAGAACATATTTCTCTAATTTCTAATTATGAAACGTTAGTGCAAGGAATCTTAGATACTAGCAGTTTAATGGTTTTTGCAAGTTATATTATATTGGGGATATTTCTCACCGCTCAATCAATCGCGCTTTTAAGAGGTGATAGTTAATATTCAATAATTGCTTGGTAAAAAAAGTCTAAGATAACCAGTTTTCAATCTTTAATTGGGGAATTCGTGAAAATTCCCGAATATTTGCTGTAACTAAAGTTAAATCTTGGGTAAGGCTATGTGCAGCAATCAATAAATCATTAGGGCCAATGAGGTTTCCTGATTGCTCTAATTCTGTCCGAATAACAGCATAATATTCTGCTACAGAAGGTTCTAAAGGTAAGATTTTTAAAGTGGCTAAAATCTTTTCCAAATTGTTCTGTAGTTGCTTTGAGCCTTTCTTTTTTGCACCAAAGCGAAGTTCACAAGCCACGATGACGCTGGTATAGATATTGATTTCTCCTACTTGTTTAATATGCTCAAAAACAAGCCCTCTCGGATTTTTGACCAAATTAGAAATGATATTTGTATCTAGCAAGTAAGACACGGTTAAAGTTCAATTTCCTCCAAAGGCGATAATCGTTCATCGACATCTGGAAAGTCTTCTTCAAGCTGAGGTAATGTTTCTAAGACAGCTAATAAAGAGGGTTTAACAACAGGTTCAATAATGAGATAATCATTCTCCTTGTGAAGAATGACTTCATTAGTGGGGAATTGGAACTCACTTGGAATTCTAAGTATTTGGTTGTTTCCATCCCGTGATAAGTGAACTTTACTTTGATTTTTCATCCTCAATTTTATTTGAACTCTTCATTCTTCTAGCATCTAGTATGACAAAGCTAGTCCTCAATGGTTGTTTTTTGTGAAAATCAGTAACTGGTATTAGAAGAAATCACTATTCGCTTTTAGGAGTTGCGACTTGAAATGAGTTCTCGCACCCGATAAATGGGTCTGCCTTGAGATTCATGATAGGTGCGAATCAGGAGTTCTCCCAGTAAGCCAAAGGAAAAGAGTTGTACCCCTGCTAAGAGTAAAACCACTACTAAAATTAACAATGG
This sequence comes from Halothece sp. Uz-M2-17, assembly GCA_031580825.1. Lineage (GTDB taxonomy): Bacteria > Cyanobacteriota > Cyanobacteriia > Cyanobacteriales > Rubidibacteraceae > Halothece. The sequence continues at coordinate 403 of JAVLCL010000382.1, read as the reverse complement.
GCGATCACCAATATTTTGTCCAAACCCAAATTTAAGTACCGTTAAATAGCCCCCCGTTAAAATCCCTAAGCCCATTGAAATTAAACCGAGAGAGCCAAAAACGTGCATCGGACGAGTGAGAAATTTCTGCATAAACCAAATAGTCAGTAAGTCCATTAAGACGCGGAGGGTACGCCCTAAACCATATTTACTACTTCCATAACGACGGGGATGATGCTTAACGGGAATTTCAGTAATTTTTGCCCCTTCAATAAACGCTAATGCAGGAAGAAAGCGATGGAGTTCGCCGTATAAGTGCATATCTCCCACTAACTCAGCGCGATAGCCTTTGAGGGAACAGCCATAATCGTGAATACGGACATTGGTGACTCGTCCAATCAGCCAGTTAGCAATTTTTGAAGGG
>JAVLCL010000381.1:0-3486 GCA_031580825.1 Halothece sp. Uz-M2-17 | reverse complement strand
ACTCAATAGTTACTAATTTTGTAGACATATATCTACTCAAGCTTTATAGAGTCTTTAAGACTACTATAGGGCTAACTACGAGCCACTCTATTTGGTTTTCTATCAAAGATAGAAGTTCCAAACTACTTTAAAGATGAGATTATTCACTCTAATAAAGTGAGTCTCTTAAAAGAAATGAGGTTAAATCATTTCTACTATTATGATAGCAGAAGAAGAAAAGTGTTAGTTTGTCTATAAATGTCTTCATCTTCAACGAAACTTTGTAATACAAAAATAGGGGGCTTTGGGCAGAACTTATATCCACCCTTGATCAGCCGAGAACAGAGTTTTCGTTAGCTAACCGTTACCGCATCAGCAGCAGGTGCTAAATCTTGAAATAGGGGGGTACTCAGGTAACGTTCCCCATAACTCGGTTGCACCATGACAATAAGTTTATCTTCATTTTCAGGACGCTGAGCGACTTTAATCGCAGCACAGAGAGCAGCACCGGTTGAAATTCCGGAAAGAATCCCTTCTTCATTGGCTAAGCGACGACCATAAAAAATCGCTTCTTCATCCGTTACTGTAATCACTTCATCAAGAATTTGGACATTTAAAACTTGTGGAATAAAGCCTGCACCAATCCCTTGAATTTTATGGGGACCAGGTTGTCCTCCGGATAAGATGGGGCTATTACTCGGTTCGACTGCCACGACCTGCAATTCTGGTTTTCGTTGTTTGATGACTTCTGCAACACCAGTAATTGTGCCACCGGTACCGATTCCAGCGACAAGAATATCAATTCCTCCCTCTGTATCTTCCCAAATTTCTTCAGCAGTGGTTTGTCGATGGATTTCTGGGTTGGCTGGGTTATTAAATTGTTGCAACATATAGGCATTGGGGGTGTTATCAACAATTTCTTGTGCTCGTTGAATACAGCCTCCCATTCCTTGCATCCCTGGTGTGAGTTCTAGCTGTGCGCCATAAGCTCTTAACATAGCGCGACGCTCATTACTCATGGTTTCTGGCATCGTCAGAATTAGTTTATACCCTTTAGCAGCAGCGGTCATGGCAAGAGCAATCCCAGTATTACCAGAAGTCGGTTCGACTAAAATGGTCTTGCCAGGTTCAATTAGACCTTTTGCTTCAGCAGTGTTGATCATATTGATGCCAATACGGTCTTTAACCGATGCTGAAGGGTTCATGCCTTCCAATTTGACAACAATTTTGCCCAGACAGTTTTCACTTGCAGGAATGCGGTTGAGTTGGACAAGAGGAGTTCGACCAATGAGTTCGGTAATATTACTGGCGATACGCATAATTTGATTGCAATTAGGATGTTCAACAACAGCAGTGCTTTAATCATGAACTGAAAAAAGCATTGGTAGCAAGTTAGGAGGGTAAGAAGATAATTTTCTTATTATAATCTTCGCTTTAAGAGAGGTTTTAAGGCTTAATGATTGTCTAAGAAAGAGGTTTTCAACCGTTTTAACTGGCGTGGGGTTCGGGGAGCCCTTCACTAAAGCTCCAGTCGTCCCGCGCTCTCCCGTAAGGGGAGCGTCGGGATACATGGACTCCCCGCGTCAATCGCATGGGGTTCAATACCCCTGAGATTGACATTTACCAATAAGGTGATGCTGTGCTAGAATTGGAACATGCTTCTAAATTATACCTATCGCATCCGACCTAATCAACAACAAGCCCAACTACTCAAGGAGTGGCTAGAAACGTTGCGGGTATCCTACAACTACGCGTTGCGGGAGCTAAAGGATTGGATTGCTTCGAGAAAGTGTCCTATCGACAGGTGTAGTTTGGAAAGCGAGTATATAATGAGTGCAGACTATCCTTTTCCTAGTTATCATCAACAGCAAAACAGTTTACCCCAAGCCAAGAAAGACTTTCCTAGACTGAAATCAGTTCCATCCCAAGTCCTGCAAACTAACATTAGAAGATTGCATGATGCTTGGGACTTCTTCCGAGAAAGAGGGTACGGCTTCCCCCGATTCAAAAAATACGGGCAAATGAAGTCGATGCTGTTCCCTCAATTCAAGTCGAATCCGATAACGGGCTGGCATCTTCAACTTCCCAAAGTCGGAAAGGTGGCGTTCAATCAACATCGACCAATCCCCGATGGGTTTACGGTTAGGCAAATAAGAATAGTCAGGAAAGCAAAAGGGTGGTTTGCAATAATCACCCTATATTCCGACGTTGAGGTTCCTTCTCCTCCCCCACGTGGTCGTGCGATTGGGGTGGATGTCGGATTATTATCTTATCTGGCTACGAGTGATGGCTTTGTCGAGCCGGGACGCAAATTTTTCAAAACCGAGCAAAGTCGGCTGAGAGTGCTACAACGTCGGTTAGCGAAGAAAAAGAAGCGTTCCAAAAACTACGAGAAAGCTCGACAAAGGGTAGAGAAGCAACATAACCATATCGCTTCCAAGCGCAAAGACTACCAGTTCAAATTAGCCAATAAACTTTGCGACATGGCGGATACCATCTTTGTTGAAGACATTGACTTCCGCACGATGGCGAAAGGCTTTCTAGGTAAACACAGCCTAGATGCTGCTTTTGGTCAGTTTCGGACAATACTGAAGTTTGTAGGCAAGAAACGCGATGTTTTTGTCGGTGAAGTTGACCATCGAGGAACCTCCCAAACTTGCCCGAATTGCCGAATCACAGTAAGGAAAGAGTTGTCAGACAGAACACACTCTTGTCCTGAATGTAAATACAAAGTTGATAGGGATGTTGCTTCCGCTCAAGAAATCTGTAATCGAGGAATAGAAACGTATCGGGGGACTCCCGAAAAGCAAGAAATTGGCTCTCAAGTCGAAGTGTCGGGGGCTATGTGCCTAGATAACTGGCGTAGGGGAGCAATGTCCAGTCGCGAGGCTGGAAGCCAGCACTCTAATCTTTGATTGAGTGCTGGAGGATGTCACGTCGTTCCTAAGATTGATTTTTCAATAATGTTGCTTTTATCAGCAAGTCGATCGCGCTATAATACAGGTTAATTCGGAGTCGTTATGAGTTTAATTAAAAGATGAGCAAGCCAACTGTAGAAAACCTTGTGATTATTGGATCGGGACCCGCTGGCTATACAGCAGGAATTTATGCTGCACGAGCTAATTTAAAGCCGGTGATGTTTGAAGGTTTCCAAGCGGGGGGCGTTCCCGGGGGACAGCTAATGACAACAACGGATGTGGAGAACTATCCCGGATTTCCGGAAGGGATTACAGGTCCAAAGCTAATGCAAGATATGAGGGCGCAAGCCGAGCGTTGGGGAACAGAAATTTATACTGAAGATGTTATTGATGCTGATTTAAAACAGCGCCCGTTTACCATTCGATCTCAAGATAGAGAAGTTAAAGCCCATAGTGTGATTATTGCCACTGGTGCAAATGCCAAACGTCTCCATCTTCCCAACGAAGATAAATTCTGGAATATGGGAATTTCTGCTTGCGCGATCTGTGATGGGGCAAATCCCATGTTTAAAGGCAATGATGTTGTTGT
>JAVLCL010000380.1:0-3521 GCA_031580825.1 Halothece sp. Uz-M2-17 | reverse complement strand
CCCACATCTCCTGCTGTTTCGGGGGTAACCGTTGCAGCCTTTAAAGCCAATCCTGTCTTACAAGTGGCTTCTGCTGCATCCCAAACCACTTGGTTTTTAGTTTCCCGACGATTTTTGAGACTGAGATCATAATCAACAAATTCTAACGGTTGGCGAATAACCGCAGGTTGCAAAACCCGCAACGCTTCGGCTAAAAGTTCTTCTCCCGTTTCATCACCGTGCATAACGACAATTGTCGGTAGAGGGGGCTGAGTTGGCATAAGGAATGATGGCTCACTAATGTTATTTGTTCCAGAATTTTGGTCGCTCGACAATCATGAAACTGTAAAAATGAACACGAAATTCAAAACCTCACAATGGTTTTAGATTTAGTTTTCACAGTCAATTAGAAAAGAGCTAACTTCATAAACTTATCAATCTTGATTTTTATCACATTAATATGGCTACATGATTTTCCGTAAATGTTATATAAATCTACATAAAATTGTTATCAAAAAGGGAGATAAATGTGATAGAACAGAATAATTAACTTTCTCAAGAAGTATATTAGTCCAGTTCTATCTCAAGCAAGGAATCCTTTTAATGAGTGAATCCTCTCTGAGAAATGGCTTCTTTACTTCTAGCTTAGAAACTGCGCTCAATTTTATGGAACTTAAGCCTAGCTTAGAAACGCTCGTTACAAAAATCACAAGTGTTAATCACGCTTGGAAACAAGTGTCTGAGCAACTTTTAGATCACAATGCAGGTTTGGCAATTTCTCTGCGCGATCTCAAAAGTAGCCTGCAACTGCGACTCTTACGGAATTATCCCCAACAAGTGTATCTCGTCCTTGATGAAGAAACAGAAAACGAAGAACCGCTTTACAGTGTTCATTTGCGCGATCCCATTAACGGACATTGGAATGCAGCCCATCTTCCTGTGCGGGTTGCTGAAGAACTTTTAACTGAACAAGAGTTAACGCAATTTATTCAAAAGAAAAATAGTGAGGAGTTTTAATCAGTATGTTGAGCGCGATCGAAACAAATAACTTATTTTTTATCAACACTGTGAGGATCATTTTCATAATTGGATTTTTTATTGAAATCTCTCTTTTATTGAGCTATTACAGGCAAACTGGAAAAAAAGCAGACCAAATTAGTAAAAATCGTGACCTTTCTATTTTTAACAAAGGAAATATTCGCAGTCCATTACATTTTGTTCCCACTTTACTGACCGCGATCGGAATTTTAGGAACTTTTTGGGGGATTTCTCAAGGCTTACAAGGTATTGCTTTAGAAAATATCAATAACACTGATGCACTTCTAAACAATAGCACTGAACTTTTAGCAGGAATGAAAACTGCTTTTACAACTTCTCTTTGGGGCTTAGGTGGCGCAAGTTTATTCATTTTTGTTCTTGCTGCTAGCGAAACCTTAAAACGGATGCGCCGTAATTCTCTCATGCCGAAAATTCGCGAGCAAAATAATCGCAATCAACCCCCAGATCCCATTGAACAATTAGGCAAAATTAGTAAAAAATTGGAAGGGCTAGCAACTCTCAATGCTCAAAATATTGGAGAAGAAGTTGCGAACGCTTTAAAACCGAGTTTCCAAGAGGTCAGAACTGATCTTCAAACTCAAAACGAAACTTTGCAGGAGTTAGGTCATCTTAAACCTGAAATAATTGGTGAAGAAGTTGCAACCGCTTTAAAACCGACTTTTGAAGAAATTAAAACGGATCTCAACCTTCAACGTGAAACCATTGAAAACCAGCGTCAAGAACTTCTACAAACTTTAATTGCAGAACTGAAAACTGAAGTCATTGAACCTGTAATCACTCGTCTTGATGAAAGCGCAGCAACGACTCAAGAGGCTTCCAGTGCAGTTAAAGAACTGAAAGAAGAATTAGGAGGAATTTCTGAAAGTCTAGCGACATCTATTCAAACAATTCAACAATTCCAACAACAAACGCTTGGACAACTTGAAACCTTTGCCCAAAACCTACAACAAATTTTAGATCAGTTTAAAACCGATACTCAAGGTGTAATGCAACAAGTAGCGACAGATATTAATCATGCAGTTGATCAAAGTATTTCAGGAATGGAAGCCCAACGAACAGCTTTTGCTGAAAGTGCTGAACAAGCCTCCACGACTTTCCGAGGAATACGAGAAGACTTAGAACAAGCACTCACTACCCAAGCGCAACAGCAAAAAACAATGCTTGAAGAAGTGCAAACCTCTACTCAAGACATTTTACAGGAAGCGAATCATGCCTTTGTAGAACAATCAAATACCCTGACTCGTGTTGGTAATGAAGCCTCTGACATAATGAGTAACGCCAGCGATAACTTGAATGGAACATTAACTAACATTGATTCAATGTTGCAAAATACCCGTAAAACCGTACAGCAAGAATTAGAAAACTTCCGCATTACCTATCAAAACTCACTCAATCAGTTTTTTGAACAACAAAATAATCTCCTAGAAGAAACATTAGGAAAACAGCGAGAAGGTTTAGAGGAAGTGGTTAAAGAATTACAAAGAGTTTTCCAAGAAGATGCCAAAAATATGACGGAACAAGTAATTGAAAGTATGGAGAAAATTCAAATAACCACGAAAGCTGTTAGCGACTTAGCCAATACGACAGGTTTAGCTTCTTCTGAACGTTTGGAACAAATTCAAGAAATAGCTAGAACTCTAGGGAGTGAATCGAAAAAAATTAATCAAGCCTATGAAAACCTGATTCATAACTTTAATCTAGGCTTAGAAACTTGGAATGATAATTTAACTAAATATTTTGAACAAGCAAATGAAACTTATCAACAAGGAAGACAAGAATCAGAACAAGCAGCAGCAGAAGTTTGTAATCAACTGAATGAAACCTCTCAAGGATTAATGGGTGTTGCTCAATGTTTAGTAGCAGTAGCTGATGATTTAAGAAATTCTGATAGTAATCGTTAATATTTTGTATCAATTTCACCTAAATTTAGGTTCTAGGGAAAAATTTAAATTTCTGTAGTAAATATGTTGGAAGTAAAATGTCAGATTTCAATTCGCTTAATTCTAATTCCGAACGCGATCTAGACTTAGATATTGAAGAAGACCAAGAATCGGGAATTTGGCTTTCGATTAGTGATTTAATGTCAGGGTTACTTTTATTTTTTGCTTTACTTTTTATCGCTGCTCAAGTTCAGCTTCAGCAAAAAGAAGTAAAGCTACAAGAAAAAATACAAGAATTACAGAAGACTGTTAATGAACTCCAAGACAAAGAGAAAAAGTTACAAGCAACTGAAATTAAACTACAGGAGAAGATAGAACAACTCAAAAAGTATCAAAGAGCTTTAGATAAATTACCTCTAGTAATTTTAACTAAAATTGAGGAAGGAATAGGTGGTAATGCAATTGAAGTTGATCCAGAAACGGGTGATGTTAGTCTCGATGATAAAATTTTATTTGCAGAAGGAGAGTCTGAGCTAAAACCAGAAGGAAAACAGTTTCTCAATAAATTTATTCCTGTATATAGTAAAGTTATTTTTTCTAATC
>JAVLCL010000379.1:0-3544 GCA_031580825.1 Halothece sp. Uz-M2-17 | reverse complement strand
GAGTCAAGGGAATTTTTGGGTTAGGGTTGAGTTCATTGTCTCATTTTTTCTCAGCGCGATGTGCCTAACGCGTCCATTCTACAAACTTTTGTTGCCATTGCTTTGGCTTAACATTTCGAGATATTTCTTGACAGGGGTCAAAGCGCGATGTATCCCCGCGACTTGCCTTCGGCAATCGCGCTGTTATTTACTTTAAATCTCTTCTTATGACAAATCCATTATGACCTTCAATTCGCCGTGGAAGCTGTTCTTCTGCAATCACGTCTAACGTTTGGATGTCATAGGTGGTGTAAGTTGTTTTTTCAGGAGAGTCGAAGTCAATATCAACGACGGTAATTGTTTTTTGAGGAGATAAGTCACTGTTCAGCAAACGACGAGGACCCGCACCTAAAACACCAGTGTGTAATAATTCTAATTCTCCCCGATAACCCGGATAATAAGCATGATGATGACCACTGATATAGGTATGAACATCGTATTTTTCTAACATTCCTCGCAAGATATCAGGGTTGTTCATCACTTCTCCTGGTTTATTGCGTCCTTCTGCAACAGCGTATAACGGGAGATGTCCCAGTAAAATTCGCATTTTGGCTTGTTGCGCTGCTGGTGTTGTTAATGCTGTTTCGACCCAAGCTAACTTTTCAGCAGGAATGTTACTTGTCGATCCATCCCAGACCAGGAAAAAGATATCCTTGTGTTTGAAAGTATAGTAAAAGGGAAAATCAGCGCGATCAATCAATTCTAAACTGGGATCGTGTGTCGGATGATTCCAATATTGAAAGGCTAAGTCTCTTTCCTGTTGAAAGTGAAAGTTTCCATTGCGGTCTCTTGCACCTGATCCATCATGATTCCCAATGGTAAAGCCAAAAGGAAGATTTTGTTCTCGTAAGGGACGCGCCACATGGTCATCAAACGCATCCCACATCGCTTTAATTTCAGTTTCAGTCAAATCAGACTTTTGTCCAGCGACCATATCGCCACCGCAAATGACTAAATCGGGTTGCCAAAATGGAATGAGCGCGATCCCTTTATCAACACTGGGAGGATAATCGGTTGCACCATACACCGTATTTAAGTCACTCATAACCACCAAGCGCACATCCTGACGGGGTGGGTTATAAAGATTCTCCACTGCTTTGGTTAGTAAAAGATTAGGCGTTTCTTGTCCTTCGATCCTTTCTGCACTAGCCGTCACTGTAACCAGAATAGTTGCAAGCAAGAGAACAAAAAAACGAACTGAAGACATGATCAACCAATACTCCCAAGGAAAGACAGCTTTAATATCTCATTAGTCGTTCTCAGACACAAGATCAAGACTCAGAGAGAGCAAGATTTAATCTCGATAATGCTATGCTTTGGCTGTTTAGCAAAATGGTGCAAAACTTGACTATGACTTCTAACATTTTCCCTTCCCGATGGTCGCCTCAAAATCCTGATCAAATCCAGCTTTATTCTCTCGCAACGCCAAACGGTCAAAAAGTGGGAGTCATGTTAGAAGAAATTGGTCTTCCCTACGAAGCCCATAAAATTGATATTGGTGCGGGAGATCAATTTGATGAAGAATATAAAAAGATTAATCCCAATTCTAAAATTCCCTCTGTAATTGACCCGAATGGACCTGATGGAAAACCCATTTCATTAATGGAATCAGGAGCAATTTTATTATATTTAGCCAAGAAAACAGATAAGTTTCTTCCTCACGATCCCTTTTTAGAATGGGAGACAATGCAATGGCTATTCTTCCAAATGGCAAGTGTGGGTCCGATGTTTGGACAATTTGGTCACTTTTATAAATTTGCTCGCGATAAAACCACCGATGACTATGGCGTTAATCGTTATACTAATGAAGCAAAACGGCTTTTAGGGGTGCTCAATACTCGTCTAGAAGGTCGCCATTATCTTGTGGGAGAACAATATACCATTGCTGATATGGCAACTTTTCCTTGGATGAATGCCTTAGATTTTTATCAGGGAAAAGATGCTCTAGAATATCAAACGTTTACGAATATTCAGCCTTGGGTTGATCGCTGTATGGAACGTCCTGCGGTACAACGCGGAATTCAAGTCTGTGGTTTTGACTCTTAATTTACGTAATGTTCTAAAAAATCACGTCTTCATAAAGTGCTGCAAAGCTGGCGTTCAGGTCAATGCTAGGAAATCGTTTACTATCAATTATTCTAGTTTAGACTTTAAAAAAAGCTTAACTTAAAAAATTCCAATGATGTCTTTTAATTATCCTGAAACGCCACAAGTTGCACAAACGGATCACTATCATGGTGTCGCAGTTCAAGATCCCTATCGCTGGTTAGAAGATCCCGATTCTAAAGCAACAAAAGAGTGGGTGGAAGCTCAAAATAAAGTCACCTTTAGCTTTTTAGAAAACATTCCAGAACGAGAAACTATCAAAGAAAGATTGACCCAGTTATGGGATTATGAAAAATATGGAATCCCTGTAAAAAAAGGAGAACGTTATTTTTATTTCAAAAATGATGGCTTACAAAATCAAAGTGTTCTCTATACTTTAAAAGAATTAGACGAAGAACCGCAAGTTTTACTTGATCCCAATCAATTTTCTGAAGATGGAACGATCGCGCTGTCTGGAATTGCCATTAGTGATAATGGACAATTTTTAGCCTATGGGATTTCTAAATCCGGTTCTGATTGGCAAGAATGGCAAGTGCGCAATGTGGAAACGGGAGAAGATTTTTCTGATTATCTCCAGTGGATTAAGTTTTCTGGCGCAACTTGGACAAAAGACAATGAAGGTTTTTTCTATAGTCGCTATGATGCCCCACCAGAAGGCAAACAACTGGAAGAAGCTAACTATTATCAAAAGTTATATTATCATCGTTTAGGAACAGAACAAAGCGAGGATATTTTAATCTATGAACGTCCTGATGAAAAAGAATGGATGTTTGATGCCGATGTCACGGAAGATGGACATTATTTTATTATTTCGGTGAGTAAAGGAACCGATCCCAAAAACTTAGTGTTCTATCAAGATTTGCAAGATCCAACCGCAGAAGTGAAAGAACTTATTTCTGATTTTATTAGCAATTTTAACTTTATTGAATATGAAGGCTCTCTTTTTTGGTTCCGTAGTGATTATCAAGCCCCCAAAGGACGCTTAATTGGCATTGATATTAAAGAACCTGACCCTGAAAATTGGCAAGAAATTATTCCCGAAACCGAGAATACTTTAGAAGGAATTAGTGTCTTAAATAATCAATTTATTGTTGATTACTTACAAGATGCGCGATCGCGCTTACAAATTCATGCCTTAGATGGGACATATATTAAAGATATTGAACTCCCTGGAATCGGTTCAGTGGGAGGCTTTAATGGCAAACGGGAAGACAAAGAAACCTTTTATGCTTACACCAGTTTCACCACCCCAAATACGATCTATCGTTACAACTTAGAAACTGGAGAAAGTACAATTGTCCGACAACCCACAGTGAGTTTTAATCCCGATAACTACGAAACGCGCCAAGTCTTTTATCGGAGTAAAGATGGGACACAAGTTCCGATGTTTATTACCCAC
>JAVLCL010000378.1:0-3548 GCA_031580825.1 Halothece sp. Uz-M2-17 | reverse complement strand
GTTTCAAAATAAGCCAAAAAACTTTGTTTCCTTAAATGACCTCACCGCAACAGCAGAAGAATGATGTTAACCCCAAAAGAAAGAGAACGTTACAGCCGACAAATGCAGCTTCCTGAGCTAGGGGAAGCGGGACAAAATGCCTTGAAAAATTCCACGGCTTTGATTTCTGGGGTGGGGGGATTAGGGGGAACCGTCGCGCTCTATTTGGCGGTGGCGGGAATCGGTAAATTAATTCTCGTGCGGGGTGGAAATCTACGCCTCGATGACATGAACCGTCAGATTTTAATGACGGATGACTGGGTCGGTCAAACGCGAGTGACGAAAGCACAGGAAACTTTAAATCAAATTAATCCTGATGTGGAAGTCAGCGCGATCGCGCAGTACATTACCGCAGAAAATGTTGATTCTTTAGTCCAAAGTGCCGATATTGCCCTCAGTTGCGCCCACAACTTCCCAGAACGAGATTTACTCAATCAGGCTTGTGTGCAGTGGGAAACCCCCATGGTGGAAGCAGCAATGAACAGCATGGAAGCCTATCTCACCACGATTATTCCAGGTGAAACCCCTTGTCTGTCTTGTCTGTTCCCCGAAAAACCCGATTGGGATCGTCGCGCGTTTGGCGTTCTCGGTGCAGTTTCCGGGACACTCGCCTGTTTAGCTGCATTAGAAGCGATCAAGGTCATCACAGGACTGGGTAAACCCTTATCTGGCTATTTACTGAACATGGATTTAGCCAACAGTGAGTTTAAAAAACTCCACCTCTACAAAGACCCCCATTGTCCTGTCTGTGGTTCAAGTGTAACTAATCAAAGCACTTCACCTATTCCCGATCTTGCAACGATATGAAATACCGAAATACGTCCTTTCAATTATCCTCGATTCGCCCTCCTTAGAGTTGAACGGTAACTCAAAGCAACCAATAACTAAGAACAAAGAACCAAAGACCATGACTGTTTACTTAACCGAAAAAGCTGCTTTCAAACTCAGAACACTTCTCCGCCAAAATAACGGCGATCGCGTTCGAGATCGAGGGATTAGGGTTGCTGCTGTTCACGGCGGGTGTAACGGCTTTGAATACGCCATGAATATCGTCGATCGCGCAGAAACCGATGATATTGCTGATCAACAATATGACATCAATATCTATCTTGATCGCCCTAGCGCGCCTTACTTAAACGGCGTTGTCATCGACTTTATCGAAGGCTTAATCGAAAGCGGTTTTAAGTTTGAAAACCCCAATGCAACCGAGGCTTGTAGCTGTGGTAAATCTTTCTCGGTCGCCAACTGCAATCCTACCGCTGTTCCTTGCAGCTAATCCACTTTATTAAACAAAAGGAGACTAATCATGACGACTACTTACAAAGTTCGCCTCATCAAAGGTAAAAAGAAAAAACCCCCCGAAGTTGATGTCACCCTTGAGATTCCGGAAGACGAATATATTCTCGATGCAGCCGAAGAACACGACGTAGAATTACCCTATACCTGTCGTTCTGGCGGATGTTCTAGTTGTGTCGGCAGAATCGTCGAAGGAGAAGTGGATCAAGAAGACCAAAGTTTCTTAGATGAAGACCAAATTGCTAAAGGTTTCGTCTTACTGTGTGCAGCGTATCCCAAATCGGATTGTACGATTAAAACCCATCAAGAAGCCTATCTGGTCTAAATTGTTTTCTCGGGTCAACTGATCAAGGTTGACCCGTATTGTTTAATCTTTAAGCGCGATCGCGACATCCGTTGATTTAATTAAAGCATACGCTTCTTTTCCTTCTGCTAATTGTAAGCGTTCTGCTGAAGACTTTGTAATTACAGAAACCACCTCAACTCCCGGTGCAATTTCTATAATAATTTCAGCATTAACTGCCCCTAAATTGACGTTTTTAACAGTTCCTTTGAAGCGATTACGAGTACTTAATTCCATCATTCACTCCTCATAAGTCAATCGGTCTTAACTAAACTGATTATACAATAAATCCTCAAAAGCGAGTTAATTTAATTAGAGAAAAAATAATGAAAATAAGCCAAGTACCTAACATTTTTACCTTTGCAGTGTTGTCATCTTTATTACTAATGGGATGTCAACAGCCAGAAACTTTTCAGCCTGAAGAGTCAACATCGGAAACACCAGCAGGAGTAACTGAATTAACGGTATCCGCAGCAGCCAGTCTGCAAGATGTCATGAAAGCAATTAAACCTATTTATGAAAAAGCATATCCTGATAGAGAAATTGTTTATAACTTTGCTTCTTCGGGTTCCCTACAACGCCAAATTGAACAAGGCGCACCCGTTGATGTTTTTATATCGGCTGCGGTTGACAAAATGGATACCCTAGAAGAAAAAGATTTAATCTTTACTGCAACCCGACGCGATCTATTAAAAAACCAAATGGTTTTAGTGACTCAAGCAGGAACAAAAGCGAATCTCAATATTAGTGATTTTGAGGACTTAAATACAGAAAAAATTAATTTAATTGCATTAGGAGAACCCGAAAGTGTTCCTGCGGGAAGATACGCCCAAGAGGTTTTAAACTCTTTCAATATTGCCGATAAAGTAAATGAAAAAGCAGTCTATGGAAAAGATGTCCGTCAAGTCTTAAATTATGTCGCAACAGGTAACGTCGAGGCTGGAATTGTTTATCGTACCGATGCCCAAGTTTCTGATAATGTAGAAATTATTGCTACTGCGCCAGAAGAGAGTCATTCCCCAGTCATTTATCCGGTGGCTATCATTGAAGATAGCGACACGCCAGAAATCGGCAAGGAATTAATCGAATTTTTAACCACAGAAGAAGCCCAAGCCGTCTTTGAAGACTATGGGTTTGTTCCAGTGACCAGTGACCAAGGAAATTCTAAGTACAATTAATGATGGAATACTAACAACAGTGGTTAGAAGAACATCAAGTTATGAGCAATTATAGAATTTACCTTGATGCTTGTTGTTTAAATCGCCCTTTTGATAACTTGACACAAACTCGTAATTATCTGGAAGCGGAAGCAGTGATGACTATTCTCCAAAAATGTCAAACTAAAACTTGGCAGTTAATTAATAGCACTGCTTTAATAGCTGAATTAAGTCAAATCCCAGACTTAGAACGATTAGAAAAGGTGAACAAGCTCTTAAGTCTTGCTAGTATAAAAGTAGTGAATAGCGACGAGATTTATAAACGAGCCTCTGAACTCCAAAAACTGGGTTTTAGTGCTTATGATGCAACTCATCTAGCTAGTGCAGAAAAAGGTAAAGCAGATATTTTTCTCAGCACAGATGATCGGTTACTAAAAAAGGCTCAAAAATATTCTCAAATCATTCATGTTAAGGTTAATAATCCAATGCGATGGTTAAGTGAAGTGATTCAAATTGAGGAAAGTAATGATGAAAACTAAAGAAGAAATTATCCGAGAAGGCTATTCTGCTTTAATTGCATCTCTTGGGGTAACTGATAGTATTCGTTTCCTCCAGCATTTTCATGCGGGTCAAGGAGATTATACTCAAGAACGTCGCCAATGGTTAGATAAAAAATCTTTAGGGCAAGTTTGGGAAGAAATGCAACAAGCATC
>JAVLCL010000377.1:0-3561 GCA_031580825.1 Halothece sp. Uz-M2-17 | reverse complement strand
GGAGAGTCAGTCTTGTTCCTAATGAGTTTCCTCCAGCAAATGTGAACCAGCACGTTTGTATTTTTAGACCTGATATAAAAACCGTTTTACCTAAATTTTTGCACTTGCTCATGTGTTCCAAGCAAGGTAAAGAGCAAATTTTTTCTCAAGAAAATGGGACATCGCGTGAAGGACTAAATTTTAGGCAAGCAGGAAATTTAGTCTTTGCACTTCCACCCTTAAAAGAACAAGATATGTTGATAGGAGAAATCCATAAAAAGCTACAAAAATTTAATACTACTGCTCAAAAAATAACAAAGATGATCGCGCTCCTTAAAGAATACCGTACAGCCCTAATCACCAACGCCGTTACTGGTAAAATTGACGTGCGAGACATCAAACTCCCTGAATCAGAGCAACATCAACCCACAGCAATGAATTAAAATGGAACAAATCGCTAACTTACATATTGAAAAACTTCCCGAAGGAGTTTACCTTGCTACCTCTGATGATATCCCAGGTCTGGTGGCTCAAGGTCGCACTGTTACCGAAACCATAGAAACTGCCCGTGATGTGGCAAAAAAACTCTTAGAAGCCCAAGCCGAACGGAATCAGGAAGTTAATCTCACTAATGTCGCAGATGAGTTTGATTACCCTTTGGTCATTGGAAGTTGATGGGATGATTAGCAGGATTTAAATATCGACAGGTGGTTAAGAAACTCAGGCGCTTAGGGTTTCAGTTTGACCGACAAGCAACGGGAAGCCATGAAATTTGGTACAATCCTACAACAGATTCATATACAACCATTCCCAATCATCCTGGGGACTTACCAGAGGGAACGCTGAGAGCAATTCTTAAACAAGCTAAAGTGACACCAGAACAGTTCTTAAATGCCTAAACATGATTGGCAAGAAGATCACTAACAACTTGTCTGTAAACTGAGACATAATGTAGAAAGGTCGGACGGGATGACAACGCTAGTAAAACAATGCTTACTTCAAACCTACATTTGAGCAAGCAAATAAATCCTTTGTTTCAGCTATACTAACTGTCACTGTAATTATTAAGAATCCCTTTGATTTGCTCCTTCAATTCAGGTAAATCATAAGTAACGATATCAATGACAATATCAAGATCAATATCAAAATACTCATGTACAACGCGATTACGCAAACCGACAATTTTTGACCAAGGAACCTGAGAATAGTTTTGCATTATTTCAGAAGAAAGGGCGCGGGCAGCCTCACCAATGATTTGCACGTGATACAACACCCAAACCTGAAGCATTTCATCATACTCAATCTGATCAAGATCAAATCGACTTTGAATGCGATCAATGGCATTCCAAATATCCTGTAGTCGTTCCGAGTCCCGTCTCATAAAGGTTTTGCTTCTTGTAGAATCCGATCGCGCAGACGAGGTTTTAAGCCTTTCTCAGTGACGACATCTACCCGAACTCCTAGCAACACTTCCAAATCTTCGATCAGCCCCATTGGAAACCAAGACGACCGACGAGAACGATTATAATCAACTAAAAAATCTACATCGCTGCGATCTCTGGCTTCTCCCCGCGCGACCGAACCGAAAACGCGAACATTAAACGCTCCATGACGTTGAGCAACGGTTAGAATTTTTTCTCGTTGTTGGAGCAAATCGTCAAGGGTGATCATTGGTTTTTCTATTCTCCTACAAGTCAGAATTTTTAACCTTTCCTAGATTATTGCAGACAACTAACAAACTGCCTGTAAACTGAGACATAATGTAGAAAGGTCGGACAGGGTGACAACGCTGGGGAAACAATGCTTACAGAAACCTACTTTGAGCAAGCAATTGAACAATATTTAACCACTTCTGGGGGCTACGAGAAAGGAAATCCCCAAGACTACGATCGCGATCGCGCTCTCTTCCCCAAAGATATCATTAATTTTATTCAACAGACCCAACCTAAATTCTGGGAACGCCTCAGCACCAGCAATAAGGGAAAAGCGGAAACTATCCTACTCGATACCTTAGAAAAGGAACTGCAAGCAAAAGGAGTGCTGACGGTTCTGCGTCATGGGTTTAAATGCTTTGGCAAAACCGCTTACTTGGTCTATTTTGCCCCGAATACAGGGATGAATCCTGAAGCAGAGAAACGCTACAACCAAAACCGCCTCACTATCACCCGTCAAGTCAAAACAGCTAGTGGGGCGATTCCAGATGTAGTATTGGCGATTAATGGACTCCCTGTTGTCTCCTGTGAACTGAAAAATCCCACCAGTGGACAAACCGTAGAAGATGCAAAAAGACAATATCGAAATGAACGTGATCCGAAAGAACTTCTATTTCGTTTCAAAGAACGCTGTCTGGTTCATTTTGCAGTTGATACCGACTGGGTATTTATGACCACTAAACTGGCTGGGAAAAGCACTGTTTTTCTCCCCTTCAATCGTGGACATAATCATGGCGCTGGGAATCCCCCTGCTGAAGCAGACTGGCGAACAGGGTATCTGTGGGAGGAAGTCCTTAACCGAGAGAGTTTACTCGATATTTTTGCCCGTTTTCTGCATCTGGAAACCCAAGAGAAAACCATCACCACGAACAATGGCGTTACACGGGAGAAGAAAGAAACTCTGATTTTCCCCCGTTATCACCAACTGGATGCAGTTCGGAAACTGGTCAATCATGCTCAAAATAATGGTTCTGGACATAACTATTTAGTTCAGCATTCCGCAGGTTCGGGAAAATCCAACTCGATCGCCTGGTTAGCCCATCGCCTTTCTAATCTCCATGATGCGAATGACCACAAGATTTTTCATTCTGTTATTGTCATTACCGATCGAGTCGTCTTAGACAACCAGTTACAAAAAACTATCTACCAATTTGAACATAAACAAGGGGTAGTACAGAAGATTGATGAAGGAACTCAACAACTAGCTAAAGCCCTCTCTGGGGGAGTTCCCATTATTGTCTCCACCCTCCAGAAGTTCCCGTTTATCTCTCAAGCGATCAAAACGATGGAGAAGAAAGGGGAAACCGTTGACATCTCCACTGAAGGGAAACGCTTTGCGGTGATTGTGGATGAAGCCCACAGTTCTCAAAGTGGGGAAATGTCGATGGAGTTAAAAAAAATCCTGAACCAAGAAGGGATAGAAAGCGCGATCGCAGAACAACTCCTTGATTTAGAAGAGGAAGAAGACCTCACCGACGAGGCAAAACAAGCGATGTTGCGGGAACAACTTAAACGCAGTAAACAACCGAATCTCAGTTTCTTTGCATTTACGGCTACTCCCAAATATAAAACGCTGATGGTGTTCGATGAACCTGGGGAAAATGGAGAAACCCCCTTTCACTTATACAGTATGCGTCAGGCGATTGAAGAAGGCTTTATTCTAGATGTTTTACAGAATTATACCCACTACAAACGCTATTACCATTTAGTCCAAACCGCCGTTGAGGATCAGCAACTTCCCCGACGCAAAGCAGCCCGCGCCCTCGCCCGTTTCGTTGACCTCCACGACCATAATATCAATCAGAAAATAGAAATCATTGTTGAGCATTTTCGCACCTATACCCGCCACAAAATTGGGGGAAAAGCCAAA
>JAVLCL010000376.1:0-3562 GCA_031580825.1 Halothece sp. Uz-M2-17 | reverse complement strand
CGCGTTTCTAGTAAATCTAAAGATGATTTACAACAAGTCATTCAATCTCTAAAAGAAACTGATTATCCAGTTCCTCTGCAAATTACTAACTATCGGTAAAACAAGAAACGGCAATAAAATTGAATTCTAGCCATTGTAAAACGGGAGTTAATCATGGGTGAATCAAAACGTCGAAAAGATGCTTTAGGTGATAAGTATGGTCAAGAGAAAAAGTTAATTCCTTGGCTGGGAATTAGCAAAAAAGATAGCGAGCGTTTTGTCAGTTGGACAACGCGCGGGGCATGGATTGGAATTGCACTTTTGATTATCTATTGGCTGACGATTCGACTGGTTGGTCCAGCATTTGGTTGGTGGGAAGTGAACTAAGATTAATTTGGGATTATAGATGCTGAGAAGATTAGTCAATCTGGAAAAAGATTAACCATTTCCAATCGGGTTTTTCAAGCAATTTTTAGCGCGTGTCGTAGAGATGACTCAACTGGATCGGGTAACTTGGGTAAATGAGGTTGTACAAGGGTCTCAAGAAAGTCCGGTGGGAAAACATCTTCCCAATGCTTTCTATGTTCATCTCAGTGCTTTATCCGTCCTTCCACCACAGCTTCAAGCCTATGAGCAGCAAGCACGGAAACCTGTTGCTGAGGAGATTATAACAGCAACTTTGATTAAGTTTAACTGTAGTGATCCGAAGGTTTCTTACCTGTTTTATCCGACTTTTGATCAAGATGCTCATCCCCCATTGCAAGCAAGTTTACAAGTGGATTTATTGACTGGGGAGATCAGTTATCGGAGTTATCATGAAGCAGCTAATCCGCCGATTCTACATCGGAAAGAAGCCTTTGTCACGCCGGATTATCCCCGCTATCAGGATTTTGTGCAACTGACCCAACAAGAAATTGCTCTCGGGTTATTGAGTCAACCGCGTTACATCGGAACTAAACGGGAATGGGAAGAACGGTTGCGCGATCGCGCTGTGGAAATTAATGATCATCAGGTGATCTGTCACGAAAACCGACCCTCAGCAAAGAAACCGAAAATTGAACGCCACAAAGCAGCGATTGTTCGCCATCAGCTTTCTCGTCCGGTAAGAGTTGCCCTAGAAGCAGAACTATTTACCCCAGAAAGTACATTTTTTGATTACGGTTGCGGACACGGGGGAGATATTCAACGGATTCAGGAACAAGGGTATAACAGTCAGGGTTGGGATCCCTACTATCGCCCTGATACCCCCCTTATTGAAGCTGATATCGTTAATTTAGGATATGTCATCAACGTCATTGAAGAAACCCAAGAACGACGGGAAGCCCTTTTAAATGCTTGGCAACTGACCCGAAAAGTATTGATTGTTTCCGCACAAGTGTTAATTAATGATTCAGCGAAGGGACAAGTGGCTTATGGGGATGGGGTGATTACCCGTCGCAATACGTTCCAGAAATACTACGAACAAGAAGAACTAAAAGCCTATATTGATCAAGTTTTAGAAGTCGATGCGGTTCCCATTGGTTTAGGGATTTATCTTGTTTTTCGGGATCAAACCCAAGCCGAAACCTTTCGCGCCAGTCAATTTCGGTCAAAAGCGACAACCCCTCGTTTACAGCAGCGGGTGCGTCGGTTTGAAGACTATCAAGCCTTGTTAACCCCATTGATGGATTTTATGACCGAACGGGGACGTTTACCCGCAAAAGGAGAATTAGCAGAAGAACCTCAAATTAAAGCGGAACTGGGAGGGTTACGGAGGGCATTTCGCGTGATTTTACAAGCCACTAACCAAGAAGACTGGAACGCGATCGCGCAACAACGCATTGAAGAGTTAAAGTTATACTTAGCAACTGCTTTACTGACCCATCGTCCGAAGCTAAAAGATTTTTCTCCAACTATTCAACAAGATATCAAAGGGTTATTTGGTACGTTTAAACACGCTTGTGCTGAAGCAGAAGCGATGCTGTTTACCCTTGGTGATCAAGCAGTCATTGAAGAGAAAATCAAAAAGAGTCCAGTGGGGTTGAAACTGGGGAAAAGTTTACTGGTTCATATTAGTAGTTTAGATGAACTCGATCCGTTATTACGCCTATATGAAGCCTGTGCGAGTCGCACCATTGGACGTTTGGAGGAGGTAACTGTCATCCAGTTTTATATCGGTAAACCTAAAATTGCTTATTTATCTTATCCTGAGTTCGACAGCGAACCCCATCCTGCACTACAAGCGAAAATGGAAATTAATTTAGGGGATCTTAATGTCCATTACACGGAGTATGATCAAACCAATCCCCTAATTTTACATCAGAAAGAGAAGCTGGTGAGTCCAGACTATCCCCTTTACGAAAAATTTGCACGATTAACTAAAAAAGAAAAAGATTGGGGACTGTTGGATGATTTTAAAGCGATTCGCGATCGTCGGGGATGGTTAAAATGTTTAGAAGCCCATGGCGCAGAATTGAAAGGTTATCAACTGCGTTGGCGTAAAGATATTGATCCTTATCGCTTAAAGATATTAAAAAATCAAGTCCAACAACGTCGGCGTACTCAAAGTCAAACTGATACAGAGACCAAAGAAGAATGATCTTTAAAAAAAGTAGATCCAAGCCTCACCCGATCAAAATAATCTTATAGTTTTAAGCGGCTGGTTTTAAAGATAAAGTCTAATTACAGCCGCTTCACTTCACCCTTAAATTGATTGAGAAAAGGCTTTTTGTTGCCGTTGTTTTAAGTAAGTATCAAAAACGCTGGCAATATTGCGAATCAAAAGTCGTCCCGTTGGAGTGACTTCAATTTCTTCCCCTTGAATTTCCACTAAGCCATCTTTTGCTAATTCTTTTAATTCGGCAAATTCAGAAGCAAAATAGTCTGAGAATGGGGCATCGAGTTTAATATCATATTTCTCTTCTAAACGTTTCGGAGAAAGATGAAATTGACACATTAATTCGATGATAATTGCCTGTCGTAAATGGTCTTCTTCATGAAGTTGCACTCCTTTTGCGATCGGAAATTTATTATCATCAATATCTCGATAGTAGTCTTTAAGGCGTTTTTGGTTTTGGGTAAAGACATCATGCAACATACTAATTCCCGTCATCCCAAAGGAGAGTAAATCAGATTCAGGTTTAGTCGTATAGCCTTGGAAATTGCGATGTAATTCCCCTTGTCGTTGCGCGATCGCGAGTTCATCATCCGGTTTTGCAAAATGATCCATGCCAATAAAAACATATCCTTGAGATGTCAATTCTTCAATAGACATCCGCAAAATTCTTAACTTCTCTTCGCTATTCGGTAAAGCATTGTCAGGGAGTCGTTTTTGCACCGGTTTTAACCAAGGAACATAAGCAAAACTAAACACCGCAATCCGATCTGGATTTAATTCAACGGTTTTATCAATGGTTTTACGGAAGGTTTCTACAGTTTGATAGGGTAAGCCATAAACTAAATCCACATTGACACTTTCAAATCCCGCTTCTCGGATCCAATCCATGACATTAAATAGCATGGTTTCTGTTTGCACCCGATTAATTGCCGTTTGCACTTCCGGGTTGAAATCTTGAATGCCAAAACTAACGCGATTAAACCCTAA
>JAVLCL010000375.1:0-3575 GCA_031580825.1 Halothece sp. Uz-M2-17 | reverse complement strand
AAATTAATATGCTAGCCTTTCGTTATTTGTTCGGTGTGAGTGTAGGAGCATTAATGAGTCTTGGTATTGGCGAAATAGCCACGGCTCAAGATTTGGGGTCTCTTGCTGCATCAAAAGCAGCCACTAAATCTTCTTTTGATGGCACTACAGTTTCAGGAAAATTGTTCAATCAAAAGTCTGTTATTTCCAAACCCAGTGTCACTCAGTTTCAACTGAGGACGATGGAAGGATTTGCTCAAGATTTGCCTTTGAACGAATCACAAACGAGACTATCTCTCCCATTAGTTAGACATTCCTCTCAGAGCAATCAACAATTGGCTCAGATGGAAGACAATAATCAGCCAATTGGCGAATATGACGAGTCTTTAGAGCCGGTTGAGGAGACAGAACCATTAAATCCAAGTTCTAATCCTTTACAACTCCCAACCAGTCAAGAAGAAGTGACGGTCGGTGAGGTTGTTCCGATTACACTCGAACAAGCAATCAACTTGGCTCGACAAAATAATCAAACCTTACAAGAAGCCCGTCTCAATCTCAATCAAGCTCAAGCGCAGTTACAAGAAGCCTTGGGTGCAGAATTTCCCACTTTGAGTTTACAAACGGATTTCCAACGCAGTACCTCTGCTACCAATGAAATTAGTGCGTTTAGTACGGATGGGGTTAGTACGGATCTGAATGCCAATTTGCAGTTAAACTATGACCTCTATACCGGAGGACAACGTTCGGCACAAATTCGACTGGCTGAAGCGCAAGTTCGTACCCAACAATTAGCACTGGAGCAAAGCGCAGAACAGTTACGCTTTAATGTTACTGATGCTTATTATTCTGTGCAAGAAGCAGACTCCCAAGTTGAAATTGCTCGGGCTGCTGTTGCTGATGCTGAACAAAGTTTGCGGGATGCACAGCTACTTGAACAAGCGGGCTTGGGAACTCGTTTTGATGTGCTCCAAGCTGAGGTTGATTTAGCCAATGAAGAGCAAAATTTAACTCGTGCCATTTCTCAACGACGGATTAGCAGACGAGAGTTAGTAGAAGTGCTGGGTTTAGGGCAACAAGTGGAAGTAACAGCAGCAACTGCTCCTGAAGTTGCTGGGAGTTGGGAATTATCTTTAGAGGAAAGTATTGTTCAAGCCTATCAAAATCGCTCGGAGTTAGAACAACAACTTGAACAACGAGAAATTGCTCAAGAAAATCAAACGATCGCGCTAGCTGGGATTAAACCGCAAGTGAGTCTGTTTACCCGATATAACGTCCGTAATGTTATTGATGACGCTGGTGGCGGTGGTACTGGGGCTGGTGATGGTTTAGCCATTGGTGCCCAACTGCAATGGACACTGTATGATGGTGGACAAGCCAGAGCTAGAGCGCAACAAGCTGAAGAAAATCAAGCAATCGCGGAAAATCGTTTTGATCAACTGCGTAATCGAATTCGGCGGGAAGTCGAACAGGCGTTCTACAATCTGGAAGCGAATGAACAAAATATTGATACCGCAACCATTGCCGTTGAACAAGCCGAAGAAAGCCTGCGTCTAGCCCGTTTACGCTTCCAAGCCGGTGTGGGAACACAAACTGATGTTATTAATGCCCAAAGCGCGCTCACCCAAGCAAGAGGTAACCTATTAACAGCAATTATTGACTATAATCGCTCTTTAGCTGCTTTAGAACGAGCGGTGAGCAATTTTCCAGATGGTCGTCTTTTTGACACGCCTTAGCAGATTTTAAGACTAATCCCTGAATTCATTACATTTTCTTAATACAATAGGGATGAAAGTAGTCCGTAACTCAATTTATAGATGGCTAATATTAAATTTATACACGAAGACAAGCAGGTCATTGCTGCTGATGGGGTTAACCTCCGAGAAAAAGCACTAGAAAATCGAATTGATCTTTACACATTTAAAGGAAAAATGCTCAATTGTGGAGGATATGGTCAATGTGGAACTTGTGTTGTAGAAATTGCCGAAGGTATGGAAAATTTATCTGAACGTACCCCATCAGAACAACAGAAGTTAAAGAAAAAACCGGATACTTATCGCTTATCTTGTCAAACCATTGTTAATGGGGGTGATGTTAGTGTCATTACTAAGCCTCAAACCCGTTAGCCCTTGTTGTCACATCCCCAAATGGTGATATCCTAAAAATGTCCTTTGAGATTATGTGATAAAAAGCTAACTGCAATGGAAGTTAATCAACTCGGATTTGTTGCCAGTATCTTATTTGTACTGGTTCCTACAGTGTTTCTACTCATTCTCTATATCCAAACTCGGAGTAGCGAAGATACTTAAGTATCTTTTAAAATCATCAGTTCATCAGGGTTAGTGTGGAGGAATTTCTCCCCTCCCTGATTTTTTATTGAAGCTAATGGGCATTGTCAGGAAAATAGCACTAATCATTCGGGTAAGGACAGATTAAAATCCACTTCATTTATAGGGAAAAGGTAACTGTAACATTCCTTGTTCCTTTTCTCAGCGCGTAGCGCTATAACCACAAAGACACAAAGAACACTAAGGGATGCTTGGTTTATCCTCGCTGATTAAGAGCAAATTCTAGTTTTTTGACAATTTCCCGATGGGCACTAGGGTTGGGTAAAGCGTCAATGGTTAGGGCTTGATTCTTAGCAAAAATTAAAACCATTAGATCAGGTTCAGAAATTAAAATAATGGCTTCTATTTCTGGTGTTTTTAATTGTCCTTGTTTATGGCGACCGACATAATATTTGAGAAGAGACTGATCGAGATAAATGTGTTGGCTACGACTGATTTTTGCACCTTGAAAGATTATGATTCCAATTGCTAAACCAAGTTCTAGGTAAGTTTCTAAATCAAATTTGATGCTAAACCATTGTGTTATACTCGGCCAGTAAATAACGGCTTGCTGTTGGCTGAAAAATGGGGTTATGAAAGCATCTAAAATTCCTCCGAATCGAACCATGAAGTTGGTGCTAATAATGACAAAAATTAGAAACCCTGATCGGACTAGAATCTGTTTGAATAGTTGCCAAGTATCGCGGATTCGCCATTGAGAATAAAGATGATACTTATTATTTTTTGATTCAAGTTGAATCGTATTAGTATTCTCTTTGCTTACTGGTGATAACTCACGGGTGGCGTAAGGATGATTCCCTTCACTCTCTAAAAAAATAATTGGAGTTTCTAAGGCTTTCGCTAAAATCTTTGCTTTTTTCAGTGCTTTTTCTGGAGTCGTTTGCTCATCAACTAATAAATCAGTCTCATCTTGTAAAAAAAGAATAACTTGCCAACATTGCTTAATTTCGGCTTGAAACCCATCACTATATAAAGTGCGAGGAAAAATAGCTGTTTCTTTAATCTGTGCCCGATCAAATTCTAAATCAATGGTTTGACCTTTGGGTAAATATTGTCTGAGATAAAGATTATGATCAGTAATTTTGAGGGAAACGAGAAACTTATTACTGGTTTTGTTATAATACTGTTGCGCGATCGCGCGATCAATAAACCAGAGAATGAAGAATAAAACTAAAATTAATCCGCGATAGGCTTGCAAATGAAAAATCGCAAGGGAAAACAGACAGAAAATAATAAATAGAATCAGATTGG
>JAVLCL010000374.1:0-3585 GCA_031580825.1 Halothece sp. Uz-M2-17 | reverse complement strand
TATTTTGAGCCGTACAGCCCAATGCCAATAAAGGCAATCCAACGGCAAAAGATAGGAATAATTCTTGTTTTTTCACCACAATTTCCCCTGAAAATCTTCTAGTTTTTAGCTTGCTAGTTTTTCCTTAGAAATTCAATACCCCCCTAGGGGATGAGATGAACCGATCGTCATTCAGGGTAAAAATATCAAAAAGCCAAAAATATTTTTCCTGTTGTTAATTCAGCCCGCAGACCATAAGATATCAATTGTTAAGTCTTTCTTTAGAATCATCGCATGATCGTCTATAAAACGAGTTTTCTGGAGCGTTTCCTCATTGCTGCTGCGATTACCCCTGTAATTTTTGTTCCGTCCGTTAGTCTCAGTGAAGCTGTGGTTGAGATCAATATCCGAGAAACGACTCAGCTTGCCCAAAACAGACAACAAGAAGAGTTACGAGAGTTACTACGACGGGGACGAGAACTGGCGGACGCTAAGCAATATCAAGCAGCAACCGATGTTTATCAGCAAGCATCCCGTCTCGACCCCAAAAATCCTAAGATTTTTTCTGGGATTGGTTATCTTGAAGCCCAACAAGAAAATTATGATATTGCGGTTTGGGCATATCGGCGTGCTGTAGAACTTGCGCCTGATAATGCTGAGTTTTATTATGCTTTAGGTCATACACTCGCTCAACTGGGAAATTATTCGGAAGCAACAACCGCCTATTTTCGGTCGACAGAATTGAATGGGCAGAAAATTGAAGCCTATTTGGGATTAGGGGCGGTATTGTTACGTCAAAACGATCGCGCTGGCGCATTAACCATTTATCAGAAACTGTTAACTATCGAACCGAATCATCCCGAAGCGAATGCAATTGTGGGTTCATTACTCCTCAGACAAGGCAATTATCCGGTTGCAATTGCACGATTGAAAAAAGTGGTTCAGATTGCTCCCCAGACAGCATCAGCTTGGATAGACCTCTCTACGGCTTATCAGCAACAAGGTCAAATATCTCAAGCCTTCGAGACTATAGACTCTTTTTTAAAACGCTACCCGAACCACGGTGCAGGATACTATCAAAAAGGAAAACTCCTCCAACAGCAAGGGGACATTGCAGCAGCAACTTCGGCATATGAAAAAGCAGTTCGTTTGGAACGTAAACCCATTTCGGCATTAGTGGCGTTGGGAGAAGTGCAACTGAAACAAAAGGATTATTTACAAGCGGTTGTTACCTATCGTCGGTTGACCGAGTTAGTTCCTGAAAATCCCAGTATTTATTATAATTTAGGGCTTGCTCTCAAAGGGCGCGATCGTTCTACTGAAGCCAGACAAGCCTTCCAAACCGCTTATGAACTGTTTCGTAAAGTTAATAATCAAAATGGTAAAGATCGCTCGCAAATGCAACTACGATCCTTGTGAGTCTAACTGTTGCAACCAAGGGCGCACATCCACTGCTAAATTCAGTCCCAATTGCAACAGACGACGTGACTCTTGAGAAAAGTCTTCTGCGGACTGAGTTTGTAGCCAGTTGTAATACAATTCTTGGCAGCGATCCAAAATCATCCCCACTTTTAAAAGATATCCCAAATCAATTAAACGTTGAGTATAGTCTCCCATAGTGACATCATGAGGACAGCAATGGAGTAACTGCCATAAGGAGTGTAGCGTCAAACGTTCTAAAATCTTCCGACCTTCCGGAATATCTAATACCAATTCCAAGTGTTTCGCTTCTTTTGTAATTGCCTCTAATTCTTCTAAGATTTCATGACGGGCGAAAACATCTTCTTCCACTTGTTCTAACGCCTGTAAACTGTTTAAGCATCGCTGAGAAAGAGTAATTTCTGCTGCAACTTGGAGTTCTCGCGGAACCGGTAATTGATCTTGATGAAACGCAACCAAAATACTATAGTTATCGCGATAAATTTGGGTGTAAAGTTCATGTAAACGGGTTTTTGTGTCTTGAGCAAGTTGCTGCATAATTTCCCGACGCTTTTCCAGAAACAAATTCTCTAGCCCTAACGATTGGTCTCCAAAGTGATTTTTCATCGTTAAGATGGTCTTGACAGCACTCCCATGTTTAAAAGTGTCAAAGATTTGTTTCACTTGCTCGCTGTAAGTAGTGCGTCCCGGAAAAGGTTGCACACAGCAATGAAAATCCCAGCCTCCCAGATGTAAAACAGCAAAGATAACGTGGTCAGTTTCGCCAGTGGTACGGGATTGCATTTTTAATTCTCCCATTGCCAGAGTTAAAGCACCAATGGTCTGACGGTGATAATCTTGTTGGGTAATGTAATATGCATAGTGATTGGTTTGTTGGGGTTGGGATTTGAACAGAGAACTGAGAGCATAGTGAGCAGCAATTTGTTCGAGGGTGATGCGAGCCGACTTGACCAAATCTTGATAAATATCAGCAGCGGTTTGGAAATGTTCATTATTACTGGGGGCTTGGGCTAACCGTTGCATAAATTCAGTTTCTAATAATTCACCAGAGATATCTCCGGCTAATTCGATCGCGCGAGAGGCATACCGTAAAATTTGCACCCCTTCTGGACGAGAAATTTCTTCAAAAAACCAACCGCAACTGGTGTACATGAGCAATGCATTCCGTTGCATTTCCAGCAAGCGCAGAGCCTCAATTTGTTCTTGGGGACTGAGGGCATAAAGACTATGACGGGCGAGAAACGGAGTAACTTGACCATGATGTCCTAAAAAAGACGATTGTGCCAAATTACGCAACACTTGAATATAGTCATTTCGTGCTGCCCAAGGATCAATTAACAGTTTTTTTCCTTCTCGGGTAAAGATATCAGCTAGTTGATCTCGCAACCAATCTATACTGTCTCGCAACGGTTTCCGCCAATGTTGTTGCGAATGATGCCCTCCGCCACAACCGCAAGCACTCCGCCACCGTTCTACACCATGGGGACAACTCCAAGAACTGACCGGTTTTAGCATCACTTCCCATGTGGGAGGATGCTGGCTGAGATAGTAAGCATAGTTGGTAACCCGCCATTCTCTCGCCGGAAATTCACGGGTAAAAGCATAAGCGAGAGATTTTTCGGTGCCCGGCTTATGATGTCCAAAGGTTTCTCCATCTGTTGCCACATTAATCAGTTGTGACTGGCGATGACCCCCCTGAATCGCTTGTCTTAACCGTTCTGCAAAGTATTGAGAGGTACTTAAAACATTATGAAATCCCATATCCGCAGAAATTGGACCATCATAGAAAAAAATATCAAGGAATTGATTATGATCCACATAACAGCGATAAGGGCGGGTGGGATTAATTTGGGAGCCACCCACTTCTTGCCAACAGCGAGGGGTAGGATTTTTGCCCGTGGGTAGGGGGCGACAACGCTGGGCTTGACAGGGGGCGAGGATAATAAAGCGGATGTTTTCTGCAATCAGGGCTTCTAAGGTGGGATAATCTACGGCTGTTTCCGGAAGCCACATTCCTTCCGGTTCTCGTCCAAACCGCAATTGAAAATCCAGTTTTCCCCAGCGAATTTGTGTAATTTTGTCTTCCCAGTTTGCTAAAGGGAGAATGGTATGATTATAGGCTTGCGCGATCGCGTTTCCGTGACCTTTGAGACGTTGACAACTCGC
>JAVLCL010000373.1:0-3625 GCA_031580825.1 Halothece sp. Uz-M2-17 | reverse complement strand
GTCAGAATCCTCACAACCTTTACCCCCTGGTTTTCTTGGTTTACCGATTATTGGTGAAACCATCTCTTTCTTACTTGACCGCAATTTTGCAGATAAGCGAGAGCAAAAATATGGATCGATCTATAAGACTAATATATTAGGTCGAAAAACAGTTTTTATGACCGGTGCGGAAGCGAATAAGTTTATTCTTTCCAGTCATATGGATCATTTTTCTTGGGGTCAAGGATGGCCCGAGAATTTCAGGAAACTTCTCGGTGAATCTCTATTTCTCCAAGATGGGGAAGAGCATCAACGCAACCGTAAGTTACTGATGCCTGCTTTTCATGGGCAAGCCTTGCTT
Organism: Halothece sp. Uz-M2-17; assembly: GCA_031580825.1. GTDB lineage: Bacteria > Cyanobacteriota > Cyanobacteriia > Cyanobacteriales > Rubidibacteraceae > Halothece. Next base: position 3,285 of record JAVLCL010000373.1, on the reverse strand, counting down.
AATTATACCCAAACGATGCAAGAAATTATTCAGAAGTATTTTAAAAAGTGGCACAGTCAAGGAAGTTTTTCTTGGTTTCCTGAACTGAAACAAATGACGTTTGAAATTGCGAGTGTCCTCTTATTAGGGACAACGCCTGGGGAACAAACTGAACAATTATCGCAATGGTTTACTGACCTGACTAATGGCTTGTTTGCTATTTTTCCGATTGAAGCCTCTTGGACAAAATATGGGAAAGCAATTGCAGCGCGCGATCGACTTTTAGATTATCTTGATCAGGAAATAGAACGCAGAAAATCAAATCCTGGAAAAGATACCTTAGGGTTGATGTTGCAAACCAGTGATGAAAATGGTGATTATCTGACCCGAGAAGAAATCAAAGTACAGGCTTTGCTAATGTTATTTGCGGGTCATGAAACAACAACATCAATGTTAACCTCATTGTGTATGAATTTAGCACAAAATCCCAACTTATTAGCGAAAGCGAGAAAAGAACAAGAAGACTTAGGAATTGAAGATGAGTTCACCTTAGAAAAACTAAAACAAATGACGTATCTTGATCAGATTCTTAAGGAAGTTGAACGTCTTTATCCTCCAGTTGGCGGTGGGTTTCGAGGTGTTGTGAAACCCTTTACCTTTCAGGGTTATTATGTTCCTCAAGGTTGGATTGTTAGCTATCGCATTATTTCTTCCCATCAAGATAGTCAAATTTTCTCGAATCCTCAAACCTTTGATCCAGATCGATTTAGTCCTGAGCGAGCAGAACATAAAAAGAAAGAATATAGTTTAGTTGGTTTTGGCGGAGGACCACGCTTTTGTCTGGGCTATGCTTTTGCACAAATGGAAATGAAAATTTTTGCGTCTTTACTCTTACGTTATTGTCAGTGGGACATCTTAACGGATCAAGACTTAACACTGGAACCGATTCCAACCTTACATCCAAAATCAGGGTTAAAAGTCACTTTTTCTAGCTCCTTATCGGTCTAGAATTTTTATTAGTAATTCTGATATTTTGATTTTTTTATTTCAGTGTTGAAAAGTTTCTGATCCCCTAAGTTGATACTAATTTTACAACAGAAGATAACTTTTTCATTTAAGATAAAGGTTGGTAACTCTCTTTCAATAAATTAATGTTAGAACAATTTGCTAGTGATAATTATTCTGGTATTTGCCCAGAAGTAATGGCGTATATGAATCGCGCTAATGAGGGCAATGCTGTGGCTTATGGTAATGATGAATGGACACAGAAAGCTGCTGATTATTTCCGCAGTTTATTTGAAACTGATTGCGATGTTTTTTTTGTCTTTAATGGGACAGCAGCGAATGCTTTATCTTTAGCGACGCTTTGCCAATCCTATCATAGTGTCATTTGTCATGAAGTTGCTCATATTGAGACTGATGAATGTGGCGCACCAGAACTCGCTTCCCATGGTTCTAAATTATTATTAGGTCGAGGGGCAAATGGCAAACTCACCCCAGAATCTATTGCGGAAATTGTCAATAAACGAGTGGATATTCACTATCCTAAACCGAGGGCAATTAGTATCACTCAACCGACAGAAGTGGGGACGTTATATAGTATTGAAGAATTAATGGCAATTCAAGATGTTGCCCAACAATACGGATTAAAAATTCATATGGATGGGGCAAGATTTGCGAATGCAGTTGTTGCCATGAATCAAACACCAGCCGACCTTAGTTGGAAATGTGGGGTTGATGTCTTGTGTTTTTGTGGGACTAAAAATGGGATGGCTTTAGGGGAAGCAATTATTTTCTTTAATAAAGCGTTAGCCGAAGATTTTGCCTATCGTTGTAAACAAGCTGGACAATTGGCTTCTAAAATGCGGTTTATTACTGCTCCTTTTTTGGGGTTGTTAGAAACTGGGGCTTGGCGAAAAAATGCTCAAAATGCTAATGAATGCGCTAAATATTTAGAGGAAAGATTATCGGTCATTCCTGAGATTGAGTTTATGTTTCCGAGAGAAGTGAATAGTGTTTTTGTAAAAATGCCAGAACGAGTGATTCAATCTTTACGGAAAAAATCTTGGCATTTTTATACGTTTATTGGTGTTGGTGGAGTTCGTTTTGTCTGTGCTTGGGATACAACGAAAGCGAGAATTGATGAGTTAGTTAGTGATATTAAAGATGCCATTGCTATTCGTGGGTAAATGCCTAATTCTGCGCGATCGCGCCATTTAAAAGAGTAGCTAAAAGTTGGGTTTCTAGTTAACTAATCTTCTTCAAAGTAAAGAAAAGTAAATGGTATAATAAAAATAAGTACAATTATCTTTGCTAATTGCAAAAAATATGGCACAACTTATTTTAGATAAAATTCCTCCTCATTTATGGGCAAGATTAGAAAAATTAGCCACGCAAAATAATCGTAGCGTAGAAGCAGAAGCAACAGAACTTTTAGCAGAAACATTACAGGAAAAAAATATAGAAGTTCAACAGGAAGGGTGGCTGCCGAATTTTTTTGAAGAAGTGATTGGCGGTTGGGAGGGTGAACCTCTAGTGCGAGAACCTCAACCAATAGAAATCTATTAATACAAATTTTTGCTGATGTATCCTGAAAGTAGCACCCTTTTAAGCTGCTGGTTTTAGTCTATGGAACAAATTACGCTTTCAGAACTTCCTGCATCCCTTCAGCACTTGTTTAACCAAGTTCAGCAAACGGGAACTCCTGTAATGGTGACTCAAGACGGAGCTCCCGTTGTCACGATTTATCCCGCTCGGAAATCCAAACGAGCCGAATTTGGGGTGGCTAAAGATAGCGGTCAAGTTTTAGGGGATTTGGTAGAACCGCCATTATCTCCTACAGATTGGAAGGTTTTGCAATGAAGTTATTGCTCGATACCCATATCTGGATTTGGTATCTCTTGGGAAATGAGCAGTTGTCACAGACATTGCGGGGCGCGATCGCGGATGAAAATAATGAGCTTTGGCTGAGTCCGATCAGTATTTGGGAAACGTTGATTCTGGCTGAAAAAGGAAAAATTATCTTAAAGCCCGATCCTCCCACTTGGATTCAAAATAGCCTCCAACAGCTTGATACCAAAGAAGTTCCTCTTTCCAATGAAATTGCGCTCCTCAGTCGTCAACTGCAATTAGAACATCAAGACCCTGCCGATCGCTTTATTGCAGCCACTGCAATTCATCTCCGACTAACACTGGCGACCATTGATCGGCAGTTAACAAACGTGGATTCGCTCGATACTTTGAGTTAATATAAACGCGATCACGCAACTTACAGAGTTGAGTTTTGCTAATAGTTTAGCATTGCTT
>JAVLCL010000372.1:0-3628 GCA_031580825.1 Halothece sp. Uz-M2-17 | reverse complement strand
ATAATCTGTTAAAAACACTTCCCTGTTATTTTGCCATTGTTATTTTCAGATGGCGAATCAACCGATTTAATCCTAAGAAAGTGCTATCGCCAGTGGCAAAATTCGATACACTGCAAAGAAGCACCTCTTCATTATTTTGAGCAAAGACGACAACGGGAAAAAAAAATGGGTATGAAAAAGTTTATCTATGGTTTCTTTGGCGAAAGAGCCGGTCGGCTCATTATTGTCACTTGGAACTGGCTTTGGGGAATTTCTGAACCGTCTCAACAGGAACAAGCGGTTAGTACAGCCGAAGCCTCCTTGCGAGAAATGCAAAACTCAGTGGAAAAACTGACGCAAGCAGTGACGGTACAAGTGAATAATTATCAGCAAGCGGAAGAACGATACAGCGCAAAAGTCCGCGAGTTTAAAGACTTAGAAACCAAAGCACAAACCTTAAAAGCTCAAGGGAATACGGAAGCAGCACGCTTAACGATGATTCAAGCGATTCAATTAGAAAAGATTTTACCGCAACTCAAAGAGAATGTTGAAAATGCCGAGAAATTTGTACAAGCAGCAAAAGAACAACTCACCCGACAAAAAGAAAAGTTAGAAACGTATAAAAGTGAATTAGCCAATATGCAAGCGGTTCAAGAGGTCAATCAAGCACTTGCTCAAATGGCAGAAGTGAATAATAATTACAATATTGATTCGGCAAAGTCTCAGTTTGAAGCAGCGAAAGAAGCGGTGAATGATCGACAAGCAGAAGTGCAAGCCTTGTATGAGATGTCTAAAAGTCCAACGGAAGGTTTAGAGGAACAAATGGACAATATGACATTGGAAGATGAAGTGTCTCGTCGTTTAGAAGGATTTGGCAATGGAGAGTCTCAGCAACGAAAATCGTGAGACTCTTTTTTGACAAAACAGGATTGATCGCTCTAGCGTCTTCTGCGCCCCCTGGAGCGACTGCGCGTTCCAGAACCAAAACTGCTACTTCTGGATTTACGACGAGTGCGGGTCTTTGTTGAGTTTTGACTATCATTACTTCTGAGAGTATTTGTCCCCACCCCAGAACCAGTACTACGTCCTGAATTATTGGTTCGCGTTCCTGTGGTATTGCGATTTGTGTTTGTAGAACGATTAATGCTACCAGTGGTTCTCACTTGCGCTCGTTTGTTTTGTACCGATGCGGGAGGAGATTGATAGCGATCTTGGTAACGATCAACAGCTTGCGAGTAAGTGGATCCATACCCCCCATAACCGGTGAGAACACTTGTCCCCGGTTGATAAGCAGGGGGAACATAATATTGCGGTCGAAACAGCATACTCCCGATGGCTTGACCCGCTAACGCCCCCGCAAAGGGTGTCCAAAAGTTCGATTCTCGACGAACAATGACGCGCTCTTCCCGTCCTGTATCTGGATCAGTACGGGTTTCAGCAACGCCATGAATATACTCAATACGGAAGTCTTCTGCGAGGTGTAAGGAATATTCCCCATTTTCCACCAGAAGATAACTCTTTTGTCCGTTTTCAACCTCTTCTGGTGTCAATCGCGCCATTTTGATATTATCTTTTTCTAAAACAGGGGGATTGGCATTGAACAGAAATAAGCGATAATCACCACTAACATCATCGTAACTGGCTTGTTGCAATTCATACTTCCCATCCGGAAGCGTGCGTTGAGTATTATTTTGAGCAGTATTATTAATGGTTTGTTCTGATCGCTGTTGATTTTGGTTTCCACCACAAGCAACTGTTGTCCAAGTGAGGGAAACAACCATCAGTACAATTAGGGTACGCCTTAATAAAAGGTTCATAAAGGAATTAACTCCGGGAAATTTTCGATTACTTGATCATTGGTCAGTTCATCACCGAAATGAGCCGGTGAAAAATGAATTTGAATCGCTCGCAAGCGTTGATTGTAATGGAGATTGATTAAGTCTTTGAGACCTTCGTCTAGGGCTTCAACATCCGATAAATCGGTTTCGAGAGATTCCATTTCTCCAGTGTAGGCAACTGTCAACATCAGAACAACGTTACGGCTGATGGGAACTGATAAGCTCCCATCTTGATCTGAATAATCCTCAGCAATGACATCACTGAGATAACGTTGAGCCGAATCTGTGAATAGTTCGTTCACATAGTCTCCAGCTTCTGCTTCATCCCAAAAGACATCCCCCTCATTGGCAACTGCTTGCCAACTACTCGGAATACGTAAGAGGGATTCGCAGATTTCAATTAATCCTTCTCCCATCACCTCTAAGTCTCCTTCTTCTTCCATTGCACGCCGGGCGACTCGATTAAAAACACCCAGTTGCGGTGGGGCTTCTTCCCCAGAAAGATGGAGCATGATTCTTAAGACGACAAAGCGAGTTCGACCTCTTAATTTTTCTACGCGATCGCGCCACCCAGCCATATCAGTTTTTCCAATTCACTCTTTTCCTTATTATCCCCTCCGCAGGATGATATAGTGTCGCTGTTGGCGGAGAATTTTGCCTTCTACTTCTAATTCTTTCAATAGCTTGGTGACGGTGACACGAGTTGTCCCAATTAATTCTGCAATATTCTGATGGGTTAAACGTAGCTCAATTAAAATTCCTTGGGTGACGCTGCGACCAAACTTGTTTCCTAACCAGATCAATAATTTATCAAGACGACTATAAACGCGCTCACTGCGAACAATACTAAATAATTCTTCCGTTGCTTTTGAGTGAGCAATAATCCCATCTGTAAAGCGATACCATTGATCCGAAGGAATAGAAGTCGCTTCAACACTGGTTAAACATTCAATTTGATAGGGATAGACACCGGACAGGGGTTGACCCACGATATCACCAGGTCCCCAATATCCTAAAGTAATACTGTTTCCTTCTTCATTCCAAGTAAACGTCCGTACAATTCCCCAATCTAGAGACCATAGTAAATCGGGGCGGGGAGGAAGACAATCATGGCGACTAAAGGGAACACGCGTTAGTTCTTTCGGGATCGTGGGAAATTCTGTAATTAAAGCCATGTTAGCGATTCTCTTTTCTGAGCTAGACGAATGTGATTATTTTTTCAGTATTTTCTCTAATCTATAATGATTGACTCATTCTCGCTTCCCGACTAGAGATAACTTAACATAACTTTCGATCCCCTTCGTTAAGGTTGGTTTAATCCTGAGTAAGTAAACGATTAAGTCACTTTTAACTTAAAAATTGAAGGGCTTGATCCACATCTAATAAATAGATTCCTTCTTTCTTTTCTTGTTCTTCAAACTGAACAAAGGTTACAAAACGAGCAATGCCATAAAGATTTGTTTGACGATAGACACTGGGTAAAGGTTGAATTTCATCGTAAGGCAATTCCATCATATTCGGCAAACTATAAATGGGAATGCCACAAAATTCTCCTTGACGGCTTTGGGTAAGAATTAAAAAATCAGCGGTTTCTTTGGTATCAGGATCGGTTTTATAACGGAAGTGACGATGCAAATTTAATAACGTGATACTTTGTTTTTCTAACATCACTAAGCCAAACCCTTCAAAGTGTTCGGTTAGTTCAGGAGGACTTTCAATAACTTGCAATACAGCATTAATAGGAAGTGCAAAATAATAGTCTCCGAGGGGAAAGACAATCACTCTGAGGAGTTCTTCATTGTCTTCGTTAA
>JAVLCL010000371.1:256-3636 GCA_031580825.1 Halothece sp. Uz-M2-17 | reverse complement strand
CTAATTGCAAGAATACCCCATTTAAGTGCGTCTTAGCTTAACCCAAGAATGGATGGCAAAAAACTGTCGAGGAATCGGTTCTAATTGATGAATGTTGAGAGGAGTTGAATTTTTTGGGTAAATCCTCCTCGCTCGTCTCGCCGTCTTTGTTGCTGTAAACGAATGGTTTCTTCATCCAGTCCTGTCGTTGCAATTAGCGTATCGATCACTTCATATAAATCTGCCAGTTCTTTAACCATTTCTTCAGAAGAAGCAGTTGCCACTTCTGTCGCTTCTTCAATTAATTTGTCTCGTAATGCCTTCTGGTATTCTTCATCAGAAAGAATCGTTGTTTCACACTGATTGCCTGACTGTTCAATAATTTCAGGAATCCGATCGCGCACCAATTTATAATAAGTTCGTTTCATCAACTTTCACAGTCCGTTTCAACTTCAACCTCTAAGGTAATCTCATCAATTTGAATGTAGAGTACATTCGGGTTACAACACACTTGACAATCTTCCACATAACTTTGTTGATAACCTGCAGTCAGATCAATTATTGTCGGATTTGCCTCCCCACAAAAAGCACAGATAAATTCAGTGGTATTTTCCATAATCAATTTTTCTAATATAAAATTCATTAATTCATGCTACATATAGCGTGGAAGCACCTTTCTCCCCCTCTTTGTAGCAAACATTGATCAATTTGATATTATTTTGCGTTAGCTCATGCTCTCCATCAACAAATAACAAACATTAAGAATCTTCCTCGTGAGAATCAAAACTGTTATATCTTAAGAGAGAAAACGAACTAAATAATAACACTGAACCGAACAGATGAATACGGCTTTTACGCCAAATGTTGGGTCTTTTGATTTTTAAAGTTTTGTTACGCTGTAAGTAATTGCATGAGACAGCAAGGAATTAACAATGAATAATAATATTCGTGTCGGTAACTTATTTGGGATTCCCTTTTATGTCAATCCTTCTTGGTTTCTCGTTTTAACCCTAGTAACGTGGGTCTATGGTAGCCAATTACAAAATTTTCCTCAACTGGTGGGTATTGCTCCATGGTTGTTAGGCTTAGTCGCTGCTTTACTTCTTTTTTCTTCCGTTCTCGCCCACGAGTTAGGTCATAGCTTTGTGGCGATTCGACAAGGAATTTCAGTGAATTCAATTACGCTTTTTATTTTCGGGGGGTTAGCCAGTTTAGAAGAAGAGTCTAAAAGTCCTGGTGATGCTTTCTTGGTCGCGATCGCGGGACCAGTGGTGAGCTTAATTCTTTTTGGAACATTCACCTTTGTTAATCTTTCTCTCCCCTTATCTGAACCATTATCAGCCGTAATTGGTTTACTGGCAACCGTTAATCTGATTCTGGCTTTGTTTAACATGATTCCAGGCTTACCCCTTGATGGTGGGAATGTCTTGAAATCTATCGTTTGGAAAATTACAGGGAATCAATATCGTGGTATTTTCATTGCTAGTATTGTCGGTCAATTTATTGGTTGGATTGCAATTATTTTAGGTGTTTTTTCAGCCTTTGGTATTACCGAATTTGGTAGTTTGTGGACAGCATTAATCGGCTTTTTCTTACTCCAAAATGCAGGAAATTCCGCACAATCGGCAACCCTTCAAGATAAACTCAGCCGTTTTACTGCTGAAGAAGCGGTTAGTGACAATAGTCCTGTTGTGGGAGCCGATTTAACCTTACGTGAATTTGTCAATGAATATGTGATTGGAAAAGGGGAATGGAAGAAGTTTCTCGTTACCGATGAAGAAGGGAAATTAATGGGTCAACTCAATGTTGATGATTTGAAAATTATCCCAACTTCAGAATGGAATCAGCAAACGGTTCGAGAATTAACAAAACCCCAAGAAGTAGAGTCTGTTCAGCCTCAACAATCTCTTCTAGAAGTCGTGATAATGTTTGAAAAAAGCAAACAAAATGAAGTTGCTGTCATTGGAGATAATGGCGTTGTCTTCGGATTAATTGAAAAGTCTGGAATTGCCAGCTTTTTAGAAGAACATCAAGAAGACTTAAAGACTGCTTAGTGGCTTCCCAATCATCACAGGAGAAGGGATGACCTAGATTTAAATCTTATTTGTCGTGATTGCTGTTTTTTTAACATCATTAAACAGCAATTATGTCAACCCTTCTTCACAAAATGTTTCTAAGTGCAACAAAAATACAGACGACTTGCTTCAGAGAAAAATCTCTCAATTTGCTAATTTTCAACGAGAGGATAGGAAGGAAAGCCGATTAATGAAGTGAAAAGTTAAAACACCCTTGTAGATTTTTATTTTTTAAATATATCTGAAATGGCGCAACCTCGTCAAATTTTTACCCTCAATTTTTTTAGTGAAGAAAAATAAATCACACGCTTTCATAAGAAGATCGAATCATAAAACAAAATTGCATTGCTTTATTTCCATACTTCTGTTAAGTCTAAGACAAAGCCAGGTAAAACGTCTTCTCCTGAAACTTGACTTACCCAAGACGCATCAGGAGAACGAATTGCGCCATTGGGAAGGCGAAACCAACTAGAGGAATTAAAAACCTTACCAAACTGGGTTTGACGATTCCAAAGCCAAAGCTGTCCTTCAATATCAGCGTTATGATTTCCAGTGAGACTTCCAGTCGGTGGCATGACAATTAATGCTTCAGTGGAAGTTTTTTCTAAGGGTAAGTCTGGGTTAACTTGCGCTAACTGCTGAAATTGCTCATCTGTAACACAAAAGGTTTGGGGAATCATGAGACTCGGCATTGCTTACCTCCTGTTTGATTATCAGCAAGGGTGTGGCTTTTTCTCCTACATCCGTTCTAGAACTTCAATGCCTAATAAGGATAAGCCCAGTTTAAGAGTACGGGCTGTTAAGTCAGCGAGCATTAAACGAGAAGTACGTTTGGGTTCTTCGGCTTGTAAAACGGGACAACGATCATAAAATTGGTTAAATTTTTGAGACAGTTCAAAGAGATATTGACACAAGCGGTTGGGAAGTAAGTCTTGTTCCACTTCCTTGAGAATATCGCTGAGTTGGAGAATATGTTTGGCTAAAACAAATTCCGTATCATCTTCTAGAGAAAGACTTTGGTTGGCGAGGGTGGTGAAATCAATATTCCCTTTACGGCTAATTCCTTGGACGCGAACATAAGCATAAAGCAGATAAGGGGCGGTATTTCCTTGGAGGGCTAACATTTTGTCATAACTGAAAACATAGTTGCTGGTGCGGTTACGACTGAGATCTGCATATTTAACTGCACTGATACCAACAACACGGGCGGTTTTTTGAATAAAGTCTTCGCTTTCACTGCGTCCTTCTTGGGCAAATCGTTTTTCTAAATCTTGGCGCGATCGCGCGATCGCTATCATAAGTATCTCGCTGTTGAATTTCCTGCTG
>JAVLCL010000371.1:0-246 GCA_031580825.1 Halothece sp. Uz-M2-17 | reverse complement strand
CGCGCGATCGCTTCATCCAGTAAATCTCGCAACCGCACCGTTTCCCCCGATCGCGTTTTTAGTTTTTTGCCATCTTCTCCCTGTACCAAGCCAAAGGGAACATGAACCAATTCTACAGTTTCGGGAATCCAGCCCGCCCGTTTCGCCACTTGAAACACTTGTGTAAAATGGTTGGATTGTCCGGCATCAGTTACATAAATAATCCGTTGCGCCTCATCTTCGCGAATGCGATAACGAATCGCTGCT
>JAVLCL010000370.1:0-3637 GCA_031580825.1 Halothece sp. Uz-M2-17 | reverse complement strand
AGTCTCTCCCCGCGCCCGATTTTCCATGAAACGACCCACCAAAATCAGGGTAATAATCACCGCAGCACTTTCGTAATAGACTTGTGGCGTTAACCCTTGCTGAATCAGAAAATCATCAAATAGCGTCGCAAACAGGGAGTAAAAATAAGCAGCACTGGTTCCTAAAACAATTAAGGTGTCCATCGTTGCAGCGCGATGGAGAAAGGCTTTCCAAGCATTGCGATAAAACTGATAGCCACACCAAAACTGAACCGGCGTTGTCAGTAAAAACTGTAACCAATAATTATGCAGCCAAGCGGGAATGAAGGGAATATCTAAACCCGTCATCATCGGGAGAGAACCAACAATCAGAATAATCGAAATTACCCCACCGACCGTCATTTTACGAATTAAATCTTTCGATTCCGCTTCCCGGGCAACAATTTCCGCATCGCCTCTTCCCGTCATCATCTCGTCTTGGGAGTGAACAGAAGCGGAATAACCTGCATCTTCCACCGCACGAGTAATGGTTTCAACACTGGTTTGTTGGGGATTAAATTGAACCGTTGCTTGTTCGGCTGCAAAGTTTACCTTGCATTCTTCGACCCCTGAAACGTTACTAATTGCCTTTTCAATGGCGTTTGCACAACCGGCGCAACTCATCCCTTCCAGTTTCAGTGTCGTTTTTTCGGTTTCTAACTTATTTGTGGTCATGACATTATCCCCGTCAGCGCTGGTTCTATCTTAAAGTCTCCAGTGGGCTGGAGAGTCAAATTGATTCTTAGAGTTCCTCGTTGTCTAAAATTTTTTGTAACTTAGGACGTAATTGCACTAAATCATAATTGATTGTATCCCAGACAATTTCATAACTTACTCTAAAATACTCATGTACTACTCGATTACGAAGATCATTCATCTCTCGCCAAGGGACTTCTGAATAACGATTTTTGATTTCTTCAGGAATGCTTCTCGTTGCTTCGCCAATAATTGTCAAAATCGGATTATTTTTGAATTCCTCAAACGTTAATCCCTGCGTGTAGTCTTTAATTTTTAGAATAGAATTTTGAATATCTTTGATTTTCTGTTTCCATGAATTATCCTTTTCAGAAAACATGAATCAAATCCTCAATCATGGTTTGACGACAATGTTCTCGTAAAGCCTCTTTTGTTCCTAAATCGACAGAGCACCCCAAACAATCTTCTAAATAATGTTCTATTTTTGAAACCTTAAAGAAACCAGCTGGTCTTTCTAAGTCAACTAATAAGTCCACATCACTATTTTGATGAGCTTTATTACGAGCAACAGATCCAAATAATGAAAGAGATTTTACGCCTAATTTTTTTAGTTCTTCTTGGTGCGCTTGTATTTTTAAAATGATATCGTTCCGTTGCATGATAATGAGTTAAGATTCTGGTGTTAAACTCAATCCGCGATAGACTTGTTCGATCTCGAAACTGAGATTAATACTATTGAGGTTAATCCTGTCTCCTTCTTGGTAATTAACAATTATCCATTCTCCTGTCCCTTTTTTATGATACAAATCGATTTCCATGCGAGTAGAACTAACTAATAAATAATCTTGTAAAGCAGGATTATTGCGATAGAGTCTAAACTTACCACCTCTATCATAAGCCTCTGTACTTTTTGATAAAACTTCAACAATTAAACAGGGATAAGTTAAATAACTGGGAGTATTTTTATCACGCTCATCGCAGGTTACGCTAGCATCTGGATAAGTATAGTTATCAGTTTCGGCTATATTAATTTTGATATCAGAATTACCAGTTATGCAACCGCTACCCTCTAAATGAGCATCGAACATCGCAGTTAATCGAATGGCAATGCGACCATGATTAACACTTCCGCCACCCATCGCATAAACTTGACCATTAATATATTCATACTTTTCTACTTGCTTTTCTTCCCAGTCAAAATATTCTTCTGGAGTCAACTGTAAAAAATGATCTTTTGCTGTAACCATAATTGAGCTTAGTATTGATTAAATTCGATTGATTTTCAGCAATCCCTACGCTTTAAAAAGAGGCTTGAAATAAGTTTGAACTAATGTTTTTTTTGTTACTCCTATTTTACGAATTCATTACAATAATTCCCATCATACCTAAGTCTTCATGATCTAAAATATGGCAATGATAAACCGTTTTTCCCGCAAAACCTTGAAAGGGAATCCGAATGCGGATGCTTTCTCCTCTGGGGACTAAGACGGTATCTTTCCAAGTGGGATTACTAACTGGTTTTCCATTTTTACTCACCACCTGAAACCGATTCGTATGTAAATGAAACGGATGATCCATCACCCCGGTATTAATAATTTCCCAATCTTCTACGGTGTCTAAACTGACTCGCGTATCAACTCGGCGTGGATCAAAGGCTTGTCCATTAATTAAAAACTGCATTCCTCGACCGGGAAACATCCCATGATTGAGAGTAAACTGGCGGACTGTTTTCGGTTCGGGTAAGGTTTCGATCGGGATTAACTGTTGCGGGAGGGGTAAAGTGTCGGTTTCACCAGAATAGTTTAAGGTTGCGAGCGTTTGCGGAGTCTCTCTTTGATTCCGTCTTCTACCCATCATCCCACGTCCCATCATCCTGCCACCCATCATTCCCATTTGTCCTCGTTCATAGGGTAGGTTTAGCAGTCGATATTGTCCCGCTTCTGCATTCCCTTGGATTAAAACTTCCGCACGTTCCCCGGGTGTCAGTAACAGTTCTGATAATTGAATGGGAGAAGCGGTTGCGCCAGCATCCGTTGCAATCAAATAAAAGGGATGTCCTTCCAGTTGTAAGCGATAGAAGCGAGACGTAGAAGCATTCACGAATCGTAATCGGAGTAAGCCACCGCTAGGAATCGAGAACTGAGGATTCACTTGTCCATTCACAGTTACCGTTGATCCTTCTCTCCCCATCATTTGCATCCCGTGAAACCGTTGAAATTCTCCACCCGATTGCGTTAAATCAAAATCTTTCAGAAAAATAAACTCCTCTTTCGCTTGTTGAATTTCTGGGATTGCATCTAATGCACCACGAATCACAAAAATTCCCCCTAATCCGCCAAAGACTTGTTGTGCAACATAGCCATGTAAATGAGGATGATAATAGCCTGTTGTGCTGTAATGATTCTCGGGGATCTGAAATTCATAGGTGTAAGTTTCCCCTGGTGAGAGTTCTAAAAAGATGTTATCTGCTGAACCCGTTGGCGGGATATGTAAGCCATGATAGTGAAGATTCGTGGGGACTGATAAACGGTTTGTTGCGTGAATGCGAATCGTATCCCCTCCCTTTGCTTCTAAACGAGGTCCGGGGATTTGCTGATTATAACTGAGTAAGTTTCCCCTTTCTCCAGCAAAAGAAAACACATCGGACTGGATATTGAGATCCACTTCTAACAGGCCATCTCCACTCTTCAAAACCGCAGCAGAAGCAGACGGATCATTCTCTTGAGTTTGGGAAATTGCACATTGGCTGAGTAAAATTCCTCCCAGCGTGCTACTACTGAGGATTAAAAACTGTCTGCGTTGCATCTTGAGTCATTGAGAACTAATTGTTTTCTTTTACTTTAAACAGTCCAGTCAAGAGGAGAGTCTAAAATAGTAAGAAAACTTATTCCAATTGAGGTTCTTAAACTGGCTTTACGACTTA
>JAVLCL010000369.1:0-3644 GCA_031580825.1 Halothece sp. Uz-M2-17 | reverse complement strand
ACTGGCTGCATGGCGGTGCAGAATTTTTTCTCACCCTCTCGAATATCCTAGTGGCGTTAGGGTTTCAAGCTGCAATTCGTCGCCAAAAAACTGCTTCTTCTGATCAAAAAGAACCAACATGAGTTTCTCGTCCCAGAGTCATTCCTTATCTACCCGCCCTGAAAAAGCCCGTGTCTTAGGGATTCCGGTTCACCTCTTATCGGATTATTTAAGCTGGTTAGAAGACCGTCAGCAACAAGGAAAAGGGGCGCACGTGGTCACCTTAAATGCAGAAATGGTGATGTTAGCGCGAAAAAATAAAGAACTTGCCAGCGCGATCGCGCAAGCCGATCTGATTATCCCAGATGGGGCGGGAGTGGTTTTGTCTTTAAATCTACAAGGAAAAAAACAACAGCGTTTTCCCGGCATCGAATTAGCAGGCGCGCTCTTAGAACGGATGGCAAAAAACAATCCCGGAGATATTCTCTTTTATGGGGGGGTTCCCGGTCGAGCGGAAGCATCTGCCCGATTTTGGCAGCAACACTGTCCCGAATTAACCATTCACAGTCAACATGGTTATCTTTCCGAGTCAGAACAAGCCACCTTTACCCAAGCCTTATCTCAACAGCAACCGCAAGTGATTTTAGTGGGGTTAGGAGTTCCGCGACAAGAGCTTTGGATTGCTCAACATCGTCATTTATGTCCACAAGCGATTTGGATTGGCGTAGGAGGTGCGTTTGATATTTGGGGCGGAGCAAAACGACGCGCACCCGCTTGGTTTCAGAATAATAATTTAGAATGGCTATACCGTTTATATCAAGAGCCATCCCGCTGGCGACGGATGTTGGTACTGCCCTTATTTGTCTGGGCTTCCCTCATCCACCGCGATCGCGGTTAACCGGCAACTTTATCTAAGAGTTCCCATTGCGAATATTCCACTAACGCCTGTTGGAGTAAATCAAACATTTGGCGACAGTGGTTATCGGTTTGTAAAGGCAGTTCTTCATTTTTCATTACTAAATTCATCCGGATCGCTTCTGGAGTTGCTGTGGTGCGATCAATTAAAACTTCTGTAGTGACCAATTTGGGAAACGGGGCGCGATTTGGGACTTCTCGTGCCATAATATATTCTCCTGTATCATAGATAATTTCAAGATGACAGGATTCTAGAATCTCTACGAGAGAGGCTTGAAGTTGCTCTAAAGGAATCGCAACCGAAAAAGTGCAAGTATATCGAGCCATAGTGTAACGGGGAGTCCTCTGGTTAAGCGTCTTTACTCATCATATTATCGAACCTGATTCTGTCCTCATCAAGAGTTGACAATTCACGATGGACAATTGAAAATTAACAATTGGTTATCCGTCGTGGGTAATGGCACAGGACAAAGGACAAACACTATGAAATCATATCTGGCGGCTGCAATTCAAATGACAAGTCAGCCTGATTTAGAGAAAAATTTGGCGACAGCAGCAGATTTAGTTGAATTAGCAGTGCGCAGAGGGGCACAATTAATTACGCTTCCGGAAAACTTTTCCTTTCTCGGAAACGAAACAGAAAAGGTCAAACAAGCCAGCGCGATCGCGCAACAGACTGAAAAATTTCTGAAAACGATGGCGCAACGTTATCAAATTACCATTGTTGGTGGAGGCTTTCCGATTCCCGTCGCTGATGGCAAAGTCTCGAACACCGCCTTGATGATTAATGCTAACGGGGAAGAATTAGCCCGTTACGAAAAAGTGCATTTGTTTGATGTTAATCTTCCCGATGGGAATACCTATCAAGAATCCCAAACCGTCAAAGCTGGAGTCTCTCTCCCGCCTTTATGTATCTCGCCTGAATATGGAAAAATTGGGCTATCTGTGTGCTATGATGTCCGCTTTCCTGAGTTATATCGCAAGCTATCCAAACAAGGGGCAGAAATTCTCCTCATTCCCGCTGCCTTTACCGCTTATACTGGAAAAGATCATTGGCAAGTGTTATTACAAGCCCGCGCGATCGAAAACACCGCTTATGTCATTGCCCCCGCCCAAACCGGAAATCACTACGCGCGACGACAAAGCCACGGTCATGCCATGATTGTTGATCCGTGGGGGATTGTCTTAAGTGATGCGGGAGAAGATGAAGGTTTGGCGATCGCTGAAATTAATCCCTCCCGCTTAGAACAAGTTCGCCGTCAGATGCCATCCTTAGAACACAGCGTATTTATTTAAACATCACCGCGAATTTCTTGGATCACGCCATCTTTAACAACAACTTCCACATTCATTTTCTGGACTAAGTTATCTCCCACTTGAATCCGAACAAAGCTATCAAGTTGTCCTTGACTCACTTCTTGCCCTTCTTCTAAAAGCTGCACTTGTTGCAACTGTTGGAGGGCTTGGTTTTTTTGTTCTGTCACTTTACTTTTTTGTTGATTGAGTTGGTTTTGGATACTGCGCAGTTGTTGTTGCACTTGCGGATCACTGGGGTTACTCCCTTGTTGAGTCACTTGCGCGATCGCGCTTTGTCCTTGATTTTCCAACTGTTGCAGTTGTCCATCTTGTTGATTAATTTGAGATTGTAACTGTTGTTGCACTTCTTCCTTCCAGCGCTGAGTTACAATCACCTTTAAATTAATCGGACGTTTTAGTAATAAATTTTTATTGTCTTGGTTCATTGTTCCTTCTAAATTAACCATTACGCAGCCTCAAACTTGTTCTGTTCTAATACGAACCGATTGTTGATACATTGAGCAGTTCTCACGTTTATTCGTTGTCCCCTGTTCTTGGTTCATTGTTATCTTTTCCCAAGAACCAAGAACGAAAACAAATAATATTTATACCTAAACTGACCGAGAACCGCTATAAGAACACTATCCCTTAGCAAACATCCCGTCAATCATATCCTGATAGTGTTCATAAACAACAGGACGTTTAATTTTTAGCGTTTGTGTCATCATCCCATTATCTACGGAGAAAGGTTCTAAAATGAGCTTAAATACACCAATACGGTCATCAATACGATAACCAGGACGATTTTTGACTTCGCGGTTTAATTCATCACGGAATAACTTTTGGATCTGGCTATCTGCTAGCGTGTCTCCTAACTTTCCTTCTGAAAAATCAAGATTAAGATCATGATCTTGTGACCATTGTTGTAAAACTTCCACATTGGGAACAATTAACGCTCCTAAACAGCGTTGATCTTGACCGACAACCATAATTTGATCAATATAAATACTGCGTAAACAAGCATTTTCTAAGGGTTGGGGTTCAATATTTTCCCCATTCGAGAGGACAATGGTATCTTTGGCGCGTCCGGTTAAAACTAAATCCCCAGTGGGCGTGATCCAACCTAAATCCCCCGTATCAAACCATCCCTCCTCATCAATGGCTTTTGCGGTCGCTTCTGGCTTTTTATAGTAGCCTTGCATCACTTGTGTCCCTCGGATCATCACTAACCCTTTTTCCCCGTCAGGAAGCGATTTTTTAGTCTCAGGGTCAACAATTTTCGTTTCCGTCTCTGGAATCGCCGGTCCTGATGAACCTCTTAAATTATGATATAAACGGCGGGCATGAGTAACCGGAGACGTTTCAGTTAAACCGTATCCCACCAGCAAGGGAATCCCAATGACCTCGTAAAAATCATCAATATGTTTGGCTAAAGCACCCCCGCCACTGATAAC
>JAVLCL010000368.1:0-3647 GCA_031580825.1 Halothece sp. Uz-M2-17 | reverse complement strand
GATCCGTGTTAGGGGGAACCCACCACACCCGTCCAAACGTTCTTAAATCAATAAAACGTAATTCTTGTGCTTCTGGGAAAAAGAAACGCACTCGGGTATGTTTGGCTAAAGGTTCACTTTGCTTCACCCATAACAATTGACCACTCATCCGCAAATGTAGCCCTAACCAACCTCCAGAAGAGAGTTCCGCTAATAAATATTTTCCCCGTCGCTGCCATTTCTGAATCGCCGTATTTTGTAATCCTGACCAAAATGCTGCAATAGAAGCAGGGTGAGCAATGCTACGTTCGAGTAACACTTCCCCACCCTGAAAAACTTGTCCGCTTGTGGATTGATTCAAGCCACGACAGACGGTTTCAACTTCTGGTAATTCCGGCACAAACTTGCCCGCTTAGCCTTTGCTTTCAGCTTTTGCTTTTTTCTTCGGTGCAGCTTCCACCACTTCCACTTCTTCTAAGCCGAAGTTATTGGTGTTGACACCTGAATAATTCACTTTATCAAAGCGAACAATCACGGGGTAGATGATGCCACTTTTATCGACACTCGCGACAGTACCGACATCGCCATACCAGTAGGATTCTTTACGGAGGATTCTAACTTTATCTTTGCGATTGACTTCTGACATGATAATTGCTGAATAAATAACCTTTAAAATCAAGCGTACTATTAGTGTGGCGGGTGTTGGTAGCTTTTCATTTTAAGTTTTATTGCAGATTTCGCCATCCCAACTGTACAAAATTTGCTGAACGTCCCCATAAATCAGTGGTTTGATAAATCCGTTCTAATTCCAAATTAAAGGGAATGGCAGTGGTTACGTATTTTTGCGCCCATTGTCCAAACTCTGGGGCAACAGAAGAAGCGACACTTACTCCTAAGCCGATTCCGAATAATTGTGAAATCGGATCTTTTGGTAATAAGAGATGAGAACTTAAGGTTAAGCCTGCGGTGAGAAGGAGGGCAACAGAAACATTGGTTCCACAACGGGGATGAACCGCTAAATCCCATTCTCCAGCCCGAAAACGGTGTAAGGCAGCAAGTACTCCCTGTTGTAACTGTTGCGGGGGCACTTCTCCATAGAGATAAAATCCTTTTTCAGTTGATAATCCCCCTAAAGTTTCGTTATCAGTGCGAGTGGGGCTAAATTGAGTTTTTTGACGAGCAGAGGGCGCGTTTTCACTTAAAATCCACACCGTAGCGTGTTCTAAGGCGTGAACTTGACGCAACATTAAGATTTCTTTCAGTCCGGGAAGAAAGGGGAGTTGCTCTAAAAGATGGCTATCCCCTGCTGGGGTAAAAAATTCGGTTGCAGTATCGGTCATCATCAGCCAAACTCGACAGGTTTTGCTTTCTTTCTAATCTAACTTTTCTCATCTGCCAACTGAGAGAGATTGTTACTGAATTATAATTTTTGATCGCGATTAATCCGTATCTAAGATGACTTGTACCCAATGAGGAGGCGACGGAATTGGGTTTCCTAAACGATTGAGGATGAGTAAGGCGACTAAATGCACCGCAAAGACATAGAGAATACTATTGAGAATAATCGTAAACAGCGCGATCGCTTGGACTAACCATAAACTGGGCTGGGCTAATAATCCTAACTGCACAAACCCCCATTCTAAAAACTGAGCTATTTGTGAGGTGACATAAACCCATAAATCTTCTCCTAAGAATATTGAAAGCAGCCAAAAGCGAAAGAAAAAGCCAAATGTTCCAATAATCGCCCCGACAGTAATTGATAATCCCCAGTTGGTCTTTCGCCACCAAAACGCTCCTAACTGAACCCCCATGAGTCCATAGGGAATCACGTATAAAATACTGCGTGTGGGTCCCATTAGAATAGATAATAGTAACCCCACAATTAAAGCACTCATCCAAGAAGCCCGCATTCCTCGCCGTAAATAGACAAGGGCAATCGGTAGAGGAAAAAGGAGACGCAACAGTGGACCTGGTGGAAAATAAAAGTTAATTAACCAAATCAGACCTGCTGTACTGGCTAAAAAGGCAGTTTCTACCATTACCACTGCCGATGTCCCCATTTCTATCCCTGCAATTTCAGGAGCAGGGACTGCTGTTTTCTCATCTCCAGCATCAACCCAATTCCGATCCAAACCCCATTCATCAGACTCGTTTTTTGCCTTATCGGCAGCATTGAAATTTTCATCAAAGTCGTCAGGAAAATGGTTCATGGGCGGGCTCGTCTTGGATAATAGTGGTTAAATTGTAATCCAATTACAATTTATTCAAATAGGGAAGAAGGGGCTGATAAAACTTCTTCTAAAGCAAAAAGATTGGGGATATGTAAAGTATGGTGTTCCCGACGAATCAGTTCGCTTTTTTCTAACTTGGCTAGGACTCGGGTTACGGTTTCTCGGGCAAGTCCACTTAAGCTACTTAACTCTCGATGAGGAAGGTTAGGAATATCAATGCCTTCATTCATCGGTTTCCCTTGACCTTCTGCCAAGAATAGCAATACATCAGCCACTCGGGAAACACTATCCGCTTCACGGAGTCGCAGTCGGCGATTTACTTGTCGTAACCGTTTTGCCATCAATTGTGATAAACGAATCCCTGCTAAAGGTTCCGCTTGCAAAATTTTCAGAAAATCTCCGGAAGGAATACTGCAAATGCGAGTTGGGGTGAGAGTAATGACATCGGTGGAACGGGGAACTTCATCCATTGCAGACATTTCACCAAAGACTTCGCCACTCCCCAAAATATTAAGGGTGACTTCTTTCCCATCTTTGTTGTATGTCCGTATTTTCACCCAACCTTCAATGATGAAATAGACTGACCCGCCCCAATCATGTTCTAAGAGAATCACTTGATTCGCCGGATGATTACGAGAGACGATGTGACACACCATTTCCCGCAAAGTATCTTCCGGTAATCCCTCAAAAAACATTCCAGGGGCAATGAGTTGGTCTAACTCTGCTTTAACGTTACGAGTTCCGGTTGGTTCTTCCATACTGACTATAGACATGACAAATCATTAGTGGTGTAAGTTTAGTATAACTCTAACCTGTGATCAGGGTGAAGCTAATATAAAAGTTTGTCAAGGATTGATCTTGTGACCGCTTGGGGGGGAAATAACGATTCCCCAAAACTTTTTTCAGGGAATATGCTGATCCCTACAACGTGCCTCGAAATAATCCTTGAGGACGAACGAGCAGCATCACTACCATGATAGCTAGAGCTACTCCTAGTTTATACTGAGATCCCAAAAAAGGCACACTTAATTCTTGAGCAATTCCAATGACGTAAGCCCCCGTAATTGCCCCATAAGGATTACCAATCCCCCCGAGAATTACGGAAGCAAAAATCGGTAAGATCAAAAACCAACCCATATTGGGACGCACGGCTGTAATGAGTCCGTAACTGGTTCCTCCGATCGCGGTGAGAACGCCAGCAATGACCCAAGTCCAAATGACAACTCGCTCCACATTAATTCCTGAGACACGGGCTAAGTCAATATTATCTGCAACCGCTCGCATCGCCTTGCCAATTTTGCTGTTTTGGAGGAGAAAGTGCAAAATAATAATCGCTAGTAAAGACAGACCAATCGCAATGATCCGATAATAAGCAATCTTCAGTCCAAAAACATCTAACGCCGGTAGGATGGGTAAATCAAAAGATTGATTGCTCCC
>JAVLCL010000367.1:0-3672 GCA_031580825.1 Halothece sp. Uz-M2-17 | reverse complement strand
ATCAACGTCTAGAATGGTTTCGTGGTTTTCAGTAGCAAAGCCAATGGGCATCATGACCACCGCTTTCGCACCGAGTTCAATTAAGTTTTTCGCTGCTAAATCCGCGTTAGGTTGTGTCCATTCAATCAGAGGGGTGTCATGGTTTAACCAGCCCACAGAAATTAACGGATATTTGTTAATCAGTTTTTCCCGCACACTTTCATAGAGAGCTTCACTCTCGGTGATGCCAGAGGTAAAGCCTTTCGCTTTGTGAGGGCAACCATGATTCATTAACACGATGCCAATTTCTGAAGGAAGATAAGCGTCAGCCAGTTCACTTTGAATTTTCTCTTCCACTAACCGCGCCATTAAATCAATGTAGTCGGGTTGGTTATAGAAGGAGGGAATATAGCGCATTCCAGAAACCCATTGTTCTTCCCCAGAATTGAGTTCGCGCAGGGCTTCGTTGACTTGTTCAACGGCAATGCCACTGGTAAAAATAGAGTCAACCACAAGTAAGGGATAGATTAAGATTTTGTTGTATCCCTGTTCTTTAATTTGCGCTAAAACTTGATTGGGAAGATAGGGCTTACAGAAGTTAAACGCCTTAAAAACAGAAACTTTTTCGCCCCAAGTTTTCTTTAATTCTTGTTCGATGCCTTCCCGTTGCGCTTCAAAAATTTTGTTATGAGGGGAAATAAAGTTACCGTGTTGGTGACTCCATTCATGGAAATCAAAGATCGCCAGTAACTTGGCAAGGGGAGGATACATCCAAGTTGGAACAGGAGCAAATTTTGCGGTGAGTAAGTTCAGGGCTTGTTCATTATAATTTGCAAAATCATCATAACTTTCCACCTCACCGTAGCCCATTAACAAGACAGCAACGCGATCGCTGCTGTTAATATTGCTTTGGCTGGTTTGTTCTGTTTTTTCTGGTACTGCAACCACGTTTCAATCCTCTTTGCTGTCTAGATGCTATCCTTAAATATCAACAAGAGCCTGAAGCCTCTACACTCCAGATTTTTGTCAAATTTCTAGGGATATGCTGAAATTTATTACTGCTTCAATGTTAGCCTAACATCCCCTCCTAGGGCATCCGTTGCCAGAGGAAAATTCCAGATCCCCAAGCGACAATCGCAGCAGTATTAAAAACCCCTGTTAACCCTCCGAATTCTAAAACGGGACTGAGAAAGACGGGCGATAAAAATTGTCCTAAGAAGCTGGTTCCGATCGCGATCGCGAGAACACTGGAACGAACACTTTTCGGGGCAACATTCGATAAATCACTATAAAGATTCGGTAAAACCAGTCCAAATCCTACTCCAAACACCATCGCAGACAACAGCAGTAAGGGAAACTGTTCAAAGAAGGGAATACTAAATAAACTGAAGCCCATTAACGTAAAGCCCAGCGCGATCGCGCTCCCATAAGACCATCGCTTTGCTATGTGTTTGGAGCCAAACGCCGAAATTAACGCTGCACCTAAGGCTCGTATCGCAAGTAAGATTCCATTGGGAATTGTCCCTAAGCCAAGGGTTTCTTGAAGATACAATGGAGCATAAATCACCACAGAATACATAATCGCTGCTGTTAAAGCGACAAATACCAGTAACTCGATTACTTTCGGATTCAATAGAATTTTTTTTAATTCTTGAGATAACCCCTGATTGCTTTTCGGATCTGGCTTTAGTTGCGTTTCGGGAAAGGCATAATAACTCATTAAAGCAAGGGGAAGCGCGATCGCGTATAGCAAAAACGCATACCGCCAATGAATAGATCCAATCCCCCCACCGAGTAACGGAAAAATAATCCCCCCGACAGTTAAAACGGCGGTGGCATAAGCAATGACTTGCGCTCGTGTTTCTTGATCATATAACTTCCCTAATAAACCCAAACTGCCGGCTGCAATCCCCCCAGCAGTTGCCCCTAATAAGGCACGACTGGCTAGGAGTACCCAAAAATTACTGGCAAACACCGGAATGATTCCAAAAATTCCATATAAAACTAAAGCGGGAATTAGCACCCGCACAGGAGACAGTTTATCCGCGACAAACCCTAATAAGGGACTCAAGAGCGCGATCGTTAAAGAATGAATACTCACTAAATGCGTAGCAAAAGCGCGATCAAAATCCAATGTGGTAATCACTTGCGGTAACACAGGTGCAACCACTCCTCCTGTCATGGTGATTAACGCACCCGTCGCTAAAATTAAAAACATCCGATTGGGATCACGCTGCAATCGCTTCATTATTTTTTTAATCGTTATTGTTTGAGACTTTCTCGTGTTTGATTACTGAAACAAGTATTGATCAAAAGTCACGGTTGGTTGTTCCTCCCAATTATTCAAGAAGATCTGATATTTTTAAAGCAAAAAGTGTCTGGGTGTGAGCAGGTGATACAAACTAAGTTATGGCGAGAGGTTTTTGTGACATCAGGGAAAGGGTTACTCCTTGGTTTAATGATGACAGTGATTACAGTTGCCGTCATTTTAGATTATGGGGTTAACTTGCAAGCGGGGATTACGCTGCCCTTACTCCTGTCGATTTTAGGGAGTGCCGGTATCGGAACAGGGGTGATTCCTTTGTTGAAACGCTTAAAAGCAGGACAATTTATTCGCGAGGATGGTCCCCAAAGTCACTTAAAAAAAGCAGGAACACCGACCATGGGCGGTGCATTTTTTATTCCCATCGCGCTTTTGATTGCGGTTTTTGGGTCAGAATTTGATCCGCAAGTGATTGCTGTCTCTTTAATCACCCTCAGTTACGCCCTCATTGGTTTAGTGGATGATTGGCAAATCTTAGTTAAAAAATCAAATAAAGGCATCTCCCCACGGGCAAAATTAGCCTTACAGATTCTCAGCGCGATCGCGTTTTGTGTTTGGTTAGGATTTTCTTCTCCGGCTACCCTCACCGATGTTCTCCTTCCCTTCAATATTATTATTCCTCTAGGCGTTCTCTTTTGGCCCTTGGCGGTGTTTGTATTTGCAGCAGAAAGTAATGCTACTAACTTAACCGATGGGGTAGATGGCTTAGCCGGAGGCACCTGCGCGATCGCATTTTTGGGCTTAAGTAGTATTTTACTGGTTTCTCATCCCCCTCTAGCCTTATTTTGTGCTTGTTTGAGTGGGGCGTGTGTCGGCTTTGTGGTTCACAATCGCAATCCAGCAAAAGTATTTATGGGCGATACCGGATCTTTGGCTTTAGGTGCAGCCTTAGCAGCAGTGGGAATCAGCACGCAGCAACTTTTTCCCTTACTGATCATCAGTGGCATTTTCTTTGCCGAATCCTTATCTGTTATTGCGCAAGTGGGATATTACAAGGCAACAAAAGATGAAAATGGGGTCGGGAAACGCTTATTTAAAATGTCGCCGTTACACCATCATTTAGAACTCAGTGGTTGGTCAGAAATTCAAATTGTTGGGGCATTTTACGCGATCGCGCTTTTGTTAGCCGTATTGACGTTTTTCACTAAAATTTAGTTAATCGTGAACTACCCCAACCTGCGTTCATCGAGGTTGGGGCTTCGATACTCGTAGGGGAATGCCCAAACTTAACCTTACGACCAAGTTTAGGACTTCTATCCCCTCCTACCGCAGCAGTCCCCGTTCCAGAGACCGTAAGCTGTTGCTGAGCTAGTCGAAGCATTCTGATTCCTTCTGCTCTAATGTTCTTAGATGCGTTCTCATCACGGTCA
>JAVLCL010000366.1:0-3686 GCA_031580825.1 Halothece sp. Uz-M2-17 | reverse complement strand
GGCGTGTTATGAAAAAGGATGGCGGGGAATTTTTGTCTTAAAGTGCGCGATCGCGGGATCGCCTCGTTTACTGCGACAATGGTGTCAACAGCATCAACTCGATCTGGTTTTTTCTTCTGTGATGGAAACATCTGTGGCGAGAGAAGCGGTGTTTCGGCTGGCGAGAGAATTGAATCCGCAACGCGCTTTAGGATTTGGAATTGATGATTGGTTTGAGGAGTGAGCATTCAAAATCAAAGATGAGTTGGAAAGCTATATTGCTTCTGAATTCGATGTGATTCTTGCCAACCGTTTCAGTGTATTCGTTTAGAAGAGCTATTTTTTCTTAATCTACAACGACGTTAAAAAGTTCTGGATTGCTTTCCCAGTTAAATCTGGTTTCTCCAGATGCGGAACATGACCCGATTCTGGAATCCAAGCCAGTTGACTTTTTTCAATTGTTTCTTCAAAACGTTTTGCATCCTTTGTTCCCAAAATTCTATCTTGTTCTCCCCAAATAATTAACGTCGGTTGCGTGATATTTTTAATCTGATTACTTAAAAAATTATAGCCACCACTTTTGGTAAATGAAATTAACGCCCGTGACCAGTTAGGATGGGCAAGATGTAACATCGAACAAGTTAAGGCATCTTCATTGGCAAAGCTGCGATCATAATAAGCATTCTCACTAATTTTTTGTCGTACTTTCGTATTACTTAAAAAGCCAGTAGCTAGTTTATCTAGCGGAGGAATCATTAATTTCCCCATTGCTGGACCCCCTGCAAAACCGGCACTATCTAGTAAGATTAATTTTTCGACTGTTTCCGGATAGGTGAGGGCAAAATCAATAGCAACTGCACCCCCCATAGAAGCCCCAGATAAAACCATTGGACGTTGAATTAATTGCTTCCAGAATGCATACAAATGAGTTTTAATTGCTTCTGGCGTAACCGGAATATCTTGGGGACGATCAGTTAAACCAAAACCGAAAAAATCCACTGCCCAAGTTTCTATATTGGGAGAGATTTGAGGAAAAAGACGACGAAATTCCATCATGAACTATCAAACCCGTGAAGAAATAAAAGGGGGAATTCTCCTTTTCCTTGTTGCACATAGTTTGTCTGAATGGGCGTAGAAGAAAGGGAAGTTTCAATAGAAATTTTTTTGATTTGTTCAATCAAGTTAAAAGATGTTTCTTCTGTTAGTTTTTCAGCCAGAGAGGGAATAAAAGGAGATAGTTTACGAGAGGTCATTTTAATATCAAACTATATCTTGCTCGTTAAATGAAATTTTAGATATTTTCTCTAGCTTATCATTAAAGGAAGAAGAGGAAGCGCGATGCCTACGGATCGATTTACGCACTCTATTTGGCAAGACAGAGAACTGTGAAATGTACCCGCTACTTTGAGACTATTAGATCGATCGCGCCCTGATCGTGCAATTATTGAGGATGAATGGATCTTGCGGACAATTCAATTCCCTGAACGTGAAGAAATCCAAACTGATGGACGGATACGACGCTGGAAAAGGATTGATGAGATGCAAGGTCGCTATCTCATACTATTATCAGATGGAGAAACGGTTCATAACGCTTTTTTTGATCGTAGATTTAAGCCATGAAGATGCAATATTTTGAAGACACAGATACCCTCTACATTGAATTTCGGGGCAATGATATTGTAGAAACGAAAAACCTTGATGAAAATACATTTCTCGATCTGGATTCTCAAGGAAATATTTGTGCAATTACTTTTGAACACGCGAGCACGAATACTGATTTGCAACGAGTTACAGTAGAAGGACTTGCTGTATCTTCTAAGCTGGGATAATAATTGGAAGCAGCCATTCATTATTACTGAGATTTAAAGAGGAAGGGCGTTGCTGAGTTTCCCTCAATCGCACATTTCATTCCCTGTTCAGACCTTTTTCGATCAACTCGTTATAATTTTAAAGAGTTTGGAATAAAACGCTACTTTCCAGCATCACTGCTTGATCCAAGTGCATTACTCTTATGACACTAGACCGTATTACTAGCGATCCTAACCGTATGAACGGTCAACCTTGCATTCGTCATCTCCGCCTAACGGTGCGCCGAGTGCTGGAATTAATTGCAACCTACCCTGACCGTCAAGAACTGTTTCAAGAGTTTCCTGAGTTAGAAGAGGAAGATATCCAACAAGTACTCATTTTTGCCTCTTCTTACTTAAATGTCAACAAGATGAATAAATTTCAAGACATTATAATTTCAAAATTAGATATGTTAGTTGCCCAATCTAATGGAGTTGAAGCAATTAATCATAATTTAACAAAAGGAGAACTTAGAGAAGAATACTTAATTGATTTTTTCAGGCAAGTAGTTCCACAGGATTTATCAATAACAAGTGGTTTAATTACTGATGCTTCTGGTGCCCAAAGTAAGCAAATAGATTTTATTGTTAATGATAAAACTATTTTTCCTGAACTTGCATTTTCAAGTAAAGTTTCATCTGTCCCTATCGAATCAGTTCATCTAGTTGCAGAAATTAAAACAACTTTAAGAACAAAAGATTTGCAGCAAATATCTGAATCAAGGAAGGAATTAAATAAGCTTCGTCTAGCTTTTCCCCCTAAACACAATATAGAAGAATCAGATTTTAAAATTATTTCTGTTGTTTTAGCGTTTAAAAATAATATAAGTGAGCAAAAACTGCGTCAATGGTTAGAAACAGAAAATGATGTTATTTCAATATGTATTATTGGTGATTATAATTTGTCTAAAACCAAGAATGGCATTGAAAAGATTGAACAAACATCAAACACCCTAAGATATTGGGAAACACTATATTTTTTAGGGGGGTTATATAATTTTCTACAAGAAAGTATATTATCTAGGAAGGATCGAATCATTCCCCAAGCTTATTTTATTGGAATACAATCCAATTTAGATTAAATTTTGTATTAAGACACAGTATTTAAGTAAAAATAGATTATTAGTTTAATCAGTAAAGAGAATGCCAATAATTAGTTTTGCTTGATCAAAGCTAAACCAATTTAAGTGTTGCTCGCGCTATCGTGAAAAATAAAGAACAAGTAAGCAGTCAATAACGGTATGACAACGACAGCGACAAAACCGAATCCTCTACTGATTGGCGAAGGATTACCCCCATTCCCTGAAATTGAACCGCAGCATGTGGTGAGTGGAATCCAACAACTGTTAGCGGAACTCGATACCCAACTCACGGAACTGGAACAGACGGTTAAACCCACTTGGGAGGGCGTAGTTGAACCCCTGACGGAGATTGAAGAACGCTTAACCTGGAGTTGGGGAATTGTTAGCCATCTGATGGGCGTGAAAAATAGCCAAGACTTGCGGGAAGCCTACGAAACGGTGCAACCTGAGGTGGTGCGGTTTATTAATAAGCTGAATCAAAGTAAGCCCATTTATGAGGCATTTAAGGCACTGCGCCATAGTGAAGAATGGAATCGTTTGGATGATGCCCAAAAACGGATTGTGGAGTCTTCTTTGCAAGATGCAGAACTCTCTGGTGTGGGGTTAGAAGGGGAAACCAAGGAACGGTTTAATGCGATTCAATTGGAGTTAGCAGACCTTTCTACCCAATTTTCCAATCATGTGCTGGATGCAACCAAAGCCTTCAAACTGAAACTGACCACCCCCGAAGAAGTGGCAGGTTTACCGCAAAGTGCGCTCAATTTAGCCGCACAAACTG
>JAVLCL010000006.1:18612-24368 GCA_031580825.1 Halothece sp. Uz-M2-17 | reverse complement strand
CTATCAATTTACCAATGCACCGGCTTATAGCGAAAAAAATTGGGGTCGTGCGTTTCCTGCGAAGTGGTTTTGGTTGAATTGTAATGCGTTTCAGGAAGAAACCGATCTGGCTTTAACCGCAGGAGGCGGAAGGCGAGAAGTTTTAGGGCTTGGGGAAGAAGTTGCCCTAATTTGTTTCCACTATCAAGGAAAATTTTATGAGTTTGTCCCTTGGAATTCAGAGGTTTTTTGGGAAATTCAACCTTGGGGAGAATGGAAAATGAAGGCGGTTGGTGCAGAATTAACAGTGGAAATTAAGGGTAAAACTGACCAACCTGGGACGCTTTTACGTGCGCCAACGGAACAAGGATTAAAATTCTGCTGTCAAGATACAATGCAAGGCTACCTTCATTTGAAATTATCTAACCGTCGTGGAAGTATAATCTTCGAGGCTTCTAGCACTAATTGTGGTTTAGAAGTAGGGGGTATCCCTTGGTCAGCTTCTTGGAAGAATCAATCTTGATCGCTTCTTAATTCATTCTCTTAATAATTTCAATTACTATTACTTCCTTTTATAAGAAATGATTCAACAAAAAAAACAACCTTGGCTGTCTTTCTTTTTAGTATTGACAACGGCTACTTTTATGGGAAGTTGTTCTCAAATCAGAAACTTACAGCCTTCTCCCCAACCTTCGGAACCGTCTCCTGACTCAGAACAATCTCCTCCTGAACAATCAGACCCTTTTTCAGATAATGCGGGTCGTCCTTTAGAACGAACCCCAGAAGATACAAATTTTGTTACCACTGTTGTGGATGAAATGAGTCCTGCGGTAGTGCGGGTAAATGTAAAACGGGTGGTGGAAACTAATGTCCCTGATGTATTTAATAATCCCTTTTTTGAGCGGTTTTTCGGAGACTCAATTCCGATTCCTCCTCAGCAACGAGTGCAGCAGGGTTTAGGATCGGGGTTTATTGTCAGTAGTGATGGGCAAATCCTCACTAACGCCCATGTGGTTGATAAAGCGGATGAAGTTGTTGTCGCATTACGAGATGGACGCACTTTTGATGGAACCGTTGTGGGAGAAGATCCGTTAACCGATATTGCGGTAATTCAAATTGATGCGGAAAACTTACCCACTGTTCCTTTAGGAGATTCTGATACGGTCAAACCAGGACAATGGGCGATCGCGATCGGAAATCCCTTAGGATTAAATGAAACGGTAACAGTTGGGGTGATTAGTGCCACAGGAAGACCTAGTTCTGCGATTGGTGTTTCTGATAAACGAGTAGAGTTTATTCAAACGGATGCAGCGATTAATCCGGGTAATTCTGGCGGTCCTCTGTTGAATGCGCGAGGAGAAGTCATTGCCATTAACACTGCTATTATCGGTCAAGCCGAAGGGCTAGGGTTTGCGGTTCCCATTAATACGGCGAAACGAGTGGCTAAAGAAATTATGGAAACGGGGGAAGTTCAATATCCCTACATTGGTATTCGCATGGTCACATTGAACCCTGAAATTAAGGAACGATTGGAACAACTTCCCCAACAAACTATTGAAATTACTGCCGACTCTGGGGTTTTAATTGTGGAAACGGTTCCGGGATCTCCTGCCAGTCAAGCGGGGTTACAACCTGGGGATGTCATTCGAGAAATTAATGGGAATACGGTAGAAACGTCAGAGGAAGTCCAACAGATTGTGGAACAACAAAGTGTTGGCGATCGCGTTACGCTTTTAGTGGAACGCAACGGGGAAACCCAAGAAATTACCGTCGAACTTGAACGGCTTCCGGTTGATAGTAATCGTTAAGTTATTCGTTCTTTGTTATTCGTTGTTGGGTCATTGCTCGGTTTTTACCTCAACAGATTCAGAAACGCTATTGTCATTCGTTATTGGTTCTTTGGTTATAGCGCTACGCGCTGGGCAATAGGCAAAAGTTTATGATGAAAGGATTTTAGCGATCAGTAATCTCCTAACCCAAGTTTGTAGTGCTATACTAATGACTTAATCATCTAAGGGCTGATAACCGCGATAGCCTGTAATAATGCGGGTGCCATCTTTAAGGATATGAACTTCAATTTGATCACTTGCCCAATCCAGTTGATTTTCTAAAGTGGGATTAAAGACACGCACTCGTTGATTACGGGAGGAAACCAGAGAGTTAGCTTCATTGATTGCCTGCGACGGGAGATAAGGACCATCCACTAAAATATCCAGTTCTTTAAGGAGATCCGCTGACCCAGCGGGGGCTTGGGGAGATTGTAATTCTTGTAAGGTGAAGCCACTAAATGACATGACATTGAAGCCTTCTCCCTTCAGTTTTTTTGCCAGTTGTGTTAGCGCGATCGCTTGCCAAAAGGGTTCACCCCCAGAAAAAGTGACTCCTTGATTGCGAGGTTTACTCAGGATTTGTGCAGCTAAGTCTTCAACAGATATCAATTGGTTAATTTCAAATGACCAAGACTCGGGGTTAAAACAATCGTCACAATGGCGATGACACCCTTGAAGCCAAACTACAGCCCGAACACCGGGTCCATTGACTTCTGACTCATTGACATAGCCCATGATATTCAAATATCGAGCAGGAATAGAAACTTGTTGCGGAGAAACGGTTTGCTGATTCATAACGAATTGATTCCACACTATCGTTATTATTTAGTTTCTATCATGAGCTAAAACGAAAGCAATGTTGGGATTTCTCAAAAAAAATTTAATGATGAGAGACTTCTCGCTTGCATCAGTTGCAATCAATTACCGACTTTGCGATGATAGAGATATTAAGATATCTTGCAGTTTAATAACTTAGATGTCCATAAACTGGAACTACACGCTATGAGCAGTGTAGCAGTATTTAAGAATGAAATTTATGCAAAAACAAACCAGACCGCGTTACGACGCAGAAAGGATCGCACAAGAATACCGTAACTCTCCTTTTCTGGTTATTCGACGAGTTTTCGTCTTGATTTGGGTTTTAGGTGGATTTTTCCTCCGTTTAAAATTAGATCAATGGCGTAAGGTTGAAGAGAAAAATAAGTACAAACGGGCGCGAGAGTTACGAGAATTACTCACCAAACTCGGTCCGACTTATATTAAAGTGGGACAGGCTTTATCCACTCGTCCTGATTTAGTCCGAAAAGACTTTCTCGAAGAGTTGACTAAGTTACAAGATCAGCTTCCTCCTTTTGACAGCGCGATCGCGTTCCAAATTATTGAACAAGAGTTACAACGTCCGATTAAAGAGGTTTATCGGGAAATTTCCCCCCAACCGGTTGCTGCTGCAAGTTTAGGACAAGTTTATCGTGCGGTTCTCTACTCAGGGGAAGAAGTAGCGGTGAAAGTTCAACGCCCCAATTTAGAGCCGATTTTAACGCTTGATTTATATATCATGCGTTGGGGCGTGAGTAAAATTAAGTCATTTCTCCCGCTTAATTTAGGGCATGATTTAACCTTAATCATTGATGAATTTGGAACCAAATTATTTGAAGAAATTGATTATATTAATGAAGGGGAAAACGCCGAGAAATTTGCCTTAAATTTCCAAAATGAACCCAGCATCAAAGTTCCTAAAATTTATTGGGACTATAGTAGCTATTGTGTCCTCACTTTAGAATGGATTAATGGCTTTAAATTAACCGATACCAGTAAAATTCAAGCAGCAAATTTAGAACAAAACGACTTAGTAGAAGTCGGTGTTGTCGCGGGACTAAGACAACTATTAGAACACGGTTTCTTCCACGCTGATCCACATCCTGGAAACTTATTTGCAATGCCAGATGGGCGCATGGCTTATATTGATTTTGGCATGATGGATCAGTTAGAGGAAAAAACAAAAGAAACCATTGCCAGTTCTGTTGTTCACTTATTAAATAAAGATTATGAACGCTTAGCAGAAGATTTTATCTTTTTAGGTTTTCTTGCTCCCGATACAGAAATTGAACCGATTTTACCGGCTTTAGAGCAGGTTTTAGGGGATGCAATGGGAGAAAGTGTTAAAAACTTTAATTTCAAAACCATTACGGATCAATTCTCGGAATTAATGTATGAATATCCCTTCCGAGTTCCGGCGAAGTTTGCCTTAATTATTCGCTCTTTAATTACTCAAGAAGGACTTGCCTTAACTCTTGATCCAGATTTTAAAATCGTAGAGGTGGCTTACCCCTATGTTGCTCAACGGTTACTGCGAGGAGAGTCTCCAGAGATGCGCCGGCGGTTAATTGAAGTCTTATTTAAAGATGGCAAATTCCAATGGCAACGGTTAGAAAATATGATCGCGATCGCGCGGACAAATGATGAGAATTTTGACTTACTCCCGACTGCACGTTTAGGGTTAGAATATCTTCTTTCTGAGGAAGGAAAATATCTACGCCGACAACTGTTACTCGCCTTAACCGAAGACGAAGAACTCCAAACTGAACAAGTGCAACGCCTTTGGAATTTAGTGAAAGAAGATCTAAAACCTGCTAAATTATTTGATGTTGCTTTAAGTAGTTTGCGAGAACTCTCACTAGAAGAAGTGGCAGCCCTCAAAGCGATTCGTCCTTGAAACAAAAGTTCTCACTCTCACGAAGAACAAATAACAAATAACGAATAACCTATAAACAATGTATTCTGCTCTTTTTGCTGAACCCCCTTATTTGCTTTTACTATTTGGCATTCTGATTAGTGTCAGTTGCGGGAGTGCCTTTGAAAAAGTCTTAAAACAAAATGTTCAAGATTGGTACGGATCGGATCAATCGAAAACTCAAGCTCAATCCGTGCAAACTTTAGCCTTATTTGTTCCCTTTTTAGGGATTTGTGGCGGGGTTTTTGCGTTTTTAGGCGGTGGCTTACAAATTGTCATTAATGATTGGACAATTTCCAGCGCGATCGCGCTTCCTTTGAGTGCTTTAACCGGACGTTTAGTTTGGTCACAGTTAAGTAAATTACTCCAAAAACTCCAAGAAGGCGGATCACAAGCACTGGATTTAGACAATATCTTTTAAAAAATAAATCGTGACCAGTGAAGCTAAACTATTTTCAGATTTAGTTACTGACTGGTCACGTTTTTTAGAATTAGTTATTTTTTAACCTTGGAAATAGGGCGGTTCGTTACCCGGTTTCCATTTAATATTACAGCCGATACTCGGTTTTTGTTCTGGACTAATGGGTTCATCGGCTAAAACTTTCTCAATGGCAGCCCGTAGATCTTTTCCATTAACGGGTTTATCATTACCCGGACGACTATCATCCAGTTGTCCGCGATAAACTAATGCGCGATCGCTGTCAAATAGGAAAAAGTCAGGGGTACAAGCTGCGGTATAAGCCTTAGCGACCTCTTGGGTTTCGTCATAACAGAATGGGAAATTAAATCCTTCTGTTTCTGCCATTGCTTTGAGGTTTTCTGGTGCATCATCAGGATGGGTTTCGACACTATTGGCACTAATGGCAATAATGCCCAATCCCTGTTCCATATAATCTTTACCAATACGGGCTAACTCAGACTGAATGTGCTTGACAAAAGGGCAGTGTTGACAAATAAACATGATCAACAAGCCTTTTTTATGCCCAAAGGTAGCCGGAGAAATGGTTTTCCCAGAAACTGTATCCGGTAAGCTAAAATCAGGGGCTTTTGTCCCCAAGTCCAGCATGGTTGAAGCTGTTTTAACCATAACAATTACAACCTCTCAATTAATTAACTCAATTTAAACATGGATGAGATAACTCATGCTAGCTGAATCTTGAGTTTCTTCCTCAGCCATTTCCTCTTCAGCAGTAGCAGTTTCTTCCTCTACCACCTCT
>JAVLCL010000006.1:17333-18512 GCA_031580825.1 Halothece sp. Uz-M2-17 | reverse complement strand
CCTCTTCTTCCATAGCAGCAGGTTCTTCCTCAGCCATTTCCTCTTCAGCAGTAGCCGTTTCTTCCTCTACCGCCTCTTCTTCCATAGCAGCAGGTTCTTCAGGGGTCTCACTTTCCCCTTCTGTGCTTAACTCAGTCGGAACTTCCTGCGCCTGTTCGTTATCTGGTGCTTCGCCAGCAGAAGGACTACCGCCACAAGCCGTGGTAACAAATAAGAAAATACCAGCAATAAATACAATGAGAAGTTGTCGTAATTTGTGCCAATTCATAGACTTTTGCCTCTAGAAGTTTTGACCTACACCGATATTACCTTATCAGAAAAAAAGCAAATCAGGTTCGAGTATTCTTTTGCTCTCCTAGTCTCAAATTGATTAATAATTGCTACAGCGCGATCGAGAGAGAGACGTAACAAAGTGAGGAGGTGGGTAGAATGACTAATTAACAATTAATCAGGAAAATGCAAAAGTTAGTCTTAATATCCTTCTCAAGTTACTGAGAACTAATGAATTGATTTGATATCAATTGGGTAATCATATCAATCTTAGCTGTGCTAAGTTCTGGCCAAATTGGAAGACTGAGGACTTGTTGAGTTAACATTTCACTCACAGGCAATTTTTCATATTGCCCCTCATAAACCGGCAATTGGTCTTGAGAAACAGGATAATAAATCATTGTTGCAATTCCGGCTGCACTTAAACTGTCTCGTAATTGGTCTCGTTTTCCCTCTAAAACTCTAATTGTATATTGATGGAAAACGTGACCTTTATTTAAGGTTGGCGTAATGATATTTTCTACAGAACTTAATCGCTCATTATATTCTTTTGCGACCCGTCTGCGCTGTTCGTTCCATTGATTAATATACTTTAATTTCACGCGGAGAATTGCAGCTTGTAGCGCATCTAAACGAGAATTATATCCCAACATTTCGTTATGATATTTTTGGCGTTCTCCATGAACTCGTAACATTCGCGCTGACTCTGCAAGTTGGTCATCATCTGTAACCACTAACCCACCATCGCCATAAGCCCCTAAATTTTTTGTCGGAAAAAAGGAAAACGCCCCCATATCACCGATGCTACCTGTGAATTTTCCTTGTTGGCTAAAACGCATCGTTTCGGAACATTCTTGTTGACAAGTGACACAATCAGCTTCATATTTTGCCCCAAATGATTGTGCGCAG
>JAVLCL010000006.1:0-17323 GCA_031580825.1 Halothece sp. Uz-M2-17 | reverse complement strand
CTTCTACTATTTTTGAGTTATAAGTTTTTGCAATTTCTACAATTTGCGCGATCGCTGCGGGATTTCCATAAAGATGAACCGGTAAAATTGCTTTTGTATTCGGCGTAATTTTTTGAACAATTTTGCGGGGATTAATATTAAAACTTTCGGCTTCTACATCCACAAAAATCAGAGTGGCTCCCACTTGACTAATCGCTTCTGCTGTGGCAAAAAAACTAAAAGGAGTTGTAATCACCTCATCCCCTTCACCAATCCCTAAACTGCGTAAACTAATAATTAAGGCATCCGTTCCCGAATTCACTCCGATCGCGTGTTTAACGCCTAAATAATTGGCAACCGCTTGCTCAAACTGAGCTACTTCTTCTCCTAAAATAAAGCGACCGGACTGCAACACCCGATTAATTGCTTCTTGAATTTCGGTTTGAATGCTTTGATATTGATCTTTTAAATCTAAAATGGGAATTTTAATTTCGCTCATCAATTTTTTTTAGCTAATTTATTGGATTCTCAAAGAATGACTGAATCATATTGGGTTGCATCTTCCCATGTCTCTGATAAGGTGACGACTAAACTATCTTGGGATAAAACCGTCTTTAACTTTGCCTTAAATTCTTGAGCAATATGATCATCACTATTAGGCGTTTTCAATGTCACTTCTAGCTTCCCATAAGTAGCCTCCAACTCCTGCAAAAAAGATAAAATCTCTGCAAGGGTTTTCGAGCAGCGATGAGGATAAATAAGGATGAGAGGTGTCCAAGGTGAACTCTGAGTTTCCTTTCTGAAAAAATAATGATCAATCAGTAATTGCCAACGATTACGGAATAATAACCGATCAGGCTCGCTTTCTGAAAGTTGTCTTGTCCCATTTTCATAATGAAATAAAGTCGCTCTTGGTTCATAGATTATCCCATAGCCTTTTTCAAAAGCACGTAAACACAAATCAATATCTTGGCATTCTTCGGCATAAGACTCATCAAAACCACCTAACTGATCAAAGAGTTGATGTCGAATTGATAAACATGCACCTGTCACTCCAGGAGTGCGCAGGACTTGGTTCGCTTTTGGTTCATCAGCAGGAAAGTGAGTCCAAGGATGCCACCCAATATAACGGTAAGGTTCTCTTGAAAAAAATTCAACTCCAGCATGCTGAATTGTCCCATCACGATAAAGTAGGCGAGATCCGGTTATACCAACCCGTGAACACTGAAAAGGGCGAATTAGATACATCAACCACTGAGGTAATGCTTTGGTATCGTTGTTGAGAAAAACAAGAATCTCCCCCTTAGCATAGCGAGCGAGTTCATTATTATTACGAGAGAAGTGATAGGATTTCAGGTCATAGACCTTTACAACTTGCGGTAAAGATTGATAAAAGTCAAAAACACGATCATCATCGCTTCCTGTATCTCCGACTAAGATTTCAACCGAATCTTCTGCTGTTGTTTCCAATAAAGACTGCAGGCATTCTGTAATCAATTCATATCTATTTTTAGTTAGAATACAAATTGAAATCAGTTGCGATTGATAGGAACGAAACGGATAAGGTTTAGGAACAGGAACGGTTAGTGCTTCCTGCTGTTCTGGAGATGATTGCCATCGCTTCCCTATTTTGGTCCATAAGGCTTTAGTTTTTCCGTGGGGGGATTGAGAAAAAGCAATAACCTTAGAAAGTATAGTTTTGACTTTGTTTGGGAGCTTTTGTTTTAATTTTTGCTTCCAATCCCGAACTTGCGGTAATACAATTTTAATTGATCTCTTGAAGCGTTCAGTTTTTGATAATTCTTCAGAAGAACACATCACAATTTCCTGAAGATAGTTGATTAAATGTTGTGTATTATCTTCCCATGAAAACCGACTCACAAACGCTTTTCCTGCTTCTGCTAAGGTTGCTTTGTCTTCTGCTGTGAGATGGTTACAAAATTGCGCCATTTCCTCAGGAGACGTAAAAATATGGGGACAAACTTCACGATGACATGAGGTATCTAGAGCTAATGCAGGTCGTCCATAACGTTGCGCTTCTACTAGCGGTAAATTGAATCCTTCCCACTTAGAAAAGGAAAGGTATAAATCACAGAGTTGGTAAGCAGCAATTAATTCTTGTTGAGAAGCATTAAGGATGACCGTAAACCCCTGAGCTTCATAATATTTTCTATCTTCTTCAGTTCCTCTTCCTAATAGTAAGCAATTTCCTTGTTCTAAGTGCTTACAAAATGTTAGGTAATGATCAACTCCCTTATATTGCCTCTCTCCGCTGCTTAAACGACAAACCGATAAATAAGTGGGAAAATTAGCTTTTAATCCTAGTTTTTCTTGGAAAGTTTTTAAATTAATTGTTTCTGTATTAGCAGGGAGATGATTAGCTCCATTATAAATAATATGAGCTTTTTCCCAATGAATATCTTCAGCGATAAACTTAGAAATAGCAATTACCCCATCAACATTAGGATAAACATCATGCAATTTATATTGTTTGATCCCTTCTCTTATTGCTGCTTCTTGTTCGGGAAATAAGCTAGGAGTCGGATCACCATGTTCATAAGCAATGGTTTTAGCTAAGCCAGAAAATTTTGTTAACTCTTCAAAAAAGGGTGAAGTATGAGCGACAATAATGTCATGTCTCAACATGCTCAGCCGAGAGAGTAGTGAAGAAGGAGAGCTAATCTTATAACAACGATTTGGATAAAAACTTTTATCATACTCAGACGCATAAACTGTAACTTTGTATCCTTCTCTGGTTAAACGAGTCGCTTGTTGATCGACCACAACATCGACACCAAATCCTTTAGTTAGACGTACCGTAAAAATTCCAATATCAAGCTCAGAAGTCATTTTAGATTTAAAAAATAAAAAAAAATAAATGAAACTAATAAATCAGACTAAAATCTTCTTGTTCTTGGTTCAAGTTAGGATTATAGTACGGGTCATTGTCAAGTAAATATTTCCATTGATTCCGCATATATTTGAATTCCTTTTCAAACCTTTGACGCTGTTCTGGATGACTATCATCTGCGCGACTCTTTGACTCATAATGATAAAGCGTTACATGAGGTAAATAAACATTGCGATAGCCTTTGGCAAATAATTTTAGACACAAATCGACATCATTAAAGGCAACTGCAAGGCTTTCTTCAAAACCACCCACTTCTTCAAAAGATTTTCGCCGACACATTAAACAAGCTGCAGTGACTGCTAAATAATTATTCACAGTTTGAATTTGGTTAAAGTAACCGCCAGCATCTCCTGGATAATAGCGATGTCCATGTCCAGCTACACCACGAATACTAATAAGTCCGGCATGTTGAATTGTATTATCAGGATACAATAAACGCACACCGACTGCACCAATTGAAGACTGTTGGGCATATTCAAGCATTGCTTCAATCCACTCCGGAGTTATAACTTCTGTATCATTATTCAGAAACACAAGATACTCTCCATTGGCTTTTTGTGCTGCTAAGTTGTTCAATCGGGAAAAATTGAAAGGCAGATCTAAAATTTCACAAAAAAAACGTTTAGGTTCTTTAGTTTTCCATTTTTTGATCACCTCTATTGCTTCCTGTTCTGTACTACCGTTATCAATTAATAATACTTCGTATTTTTGATACGTCGTATTATTAAAAATTGAAGTTAAACAATTATCTAAAGTAGAACCTAGATTTTTAGTAGGAATAATAATTGTTACTAGGTCTTCCTTAATTAGTTGATATCGAATGATAAAATTTCCTAAGTGATTAACAATCGCTTTTCCTAGTTTTCCACGACGTGACAAAGCATCATTTAAGGCATTTTCTGTTGCTTGATTTGTATCGTTAGTTCCTAGTAAATTACAAACTTCTTGCCCATGAACTCGGCGATGATACAAAATTTTTGGAATATGGAAAACTTCGTTAGTGAGTTCAGTGAGCCTGAGAACTAAATCGTAGCATTCGCTGCCTTTATAACCTGATCGAAATCCTGCAATTGCCTTAACTTGTGAGCAACGATAAGCACCAAGATGACCAGTGTACATACGTGATAGAAAGCTCTCTGGTGACCAATCTGGCTTAAAGAAAGGTTGAATGTGTTTTCCTTCCTCCTGAATTTTATCTTCATCAGAATAAATAAAATCAGCATTTGGATATTCATTGAGTAGTAGCGCAATTTCAAATAGAGCATGAGGGGCTAGCAAATCATCTGGTTCTAGGAAAATCAGGAATTCTCCTTGGGCTTGATTGATGCATTGGTTGAAACTATCCTCTTTACGGGTAGCATGAATGACTTGCAGAGAATCAGTTGTTTGAGGGATAAACTGACTCAACTCGAATTGGTTATCATCACTTGTTGCAATGTAAAGTTCCCAGTTAAAGTAGGCTTGATTGAAAACTGATCCTAATGCTTGCCCTAAAAAAGACTGTCTTCCCTCCCAGACTGGGATAATAATCGTCAGTTTGGGTTGATAACTAAAAACTTTAGCAATCTTTGCCATATTTTTTAAATCAGCTGGTCTGGGATAATGACAATTGATCCATTTTTGATACGCTTCGTGATCACTTTTCGGCAGTTCTGCAATTGTATTTTGTGTTTTATGATTAACGATTCGCTTTAACTGATTCAGAATATCTAAAATACTAGAACGAACTCCTTGATCACGAAAATAGAAGAATTTATTCTTAATCTTATTACGATATACTTTAAGCCAATATAAATTAAAGTAATTCTCTTTTTTTTTATGCTTCAAGTTCTTAGGATGGGTCACGACTCAATAGTCCTCCTTTGTGTTTATTGAAAAGTCAATTTTTGTTTGACTTTCATCCACACTCGTCGCAGTTTCCAAAATTTACTACTTTCCATTGCTTCAATCATTGTTTGTAAATGGGTGACATGAGTTTGAGTTTGTGCTAATTCCTCCTGACTGTGTTGAAGAGCTACTTTTTCTTGGGTTAACTGGTTCTGACAATGATAAAGATCTGCTTTTGTTTTGGCTAACTGATTCTGAGAATGATGAAGTGCTTCTGTTGTTTTAGAAAGTGCTTTTTGGGTTTCTGCAAGTGCTTGTTTTGTTTCTATTTCTCTTTGTTCAGTTATGTGTAGTTGAGACTGAGTTTGAAATAATCGGCGTTGGGTTGCTCGTATTGCTAACCAATCATTTAATAACCATTGTTTATCAAAGTTTTTTTGACTAATTTCTTTAGTAAATAGCCTTCTGTCTTCTTGATTAGAAGAGTCAGAACAATCTTCTAATTCTTGATACATGCTGATTGCTTCGGGAAAAAAATCTTTAATTAAAAAAGGACGTGATGACTCCTCGGATTGAGGATGAAAAATAGAAGGATCATAGATACTATCTTCAGGGTCAAGAAATAAACTAAATTTTTCAGAAATGGCTTTTGATAATATGCGAGGATCTTTTCTAATATTTTCTATATTAAAAAGACAGCTTTGCTGTGGATAACGCTTGTAGAAATTTAAAATAGCGGTGTTATAACTCATCCAGAATGCAAGAGCCAGATAAGGAGAGTCTTGAAAAATTGAATCACCCCGACGATACAGAGAATCCATCACTTCCCAAGGTGCTCTGTACAAAAGAATAAATTTAGCTTCAGGAAGTTGCGACTGCCAAAAGTTTAAAAATAGGGTTCCCCGAGGATCTTTCCAACCGGTTATCCCCGTTATTTGTCGTTTATAATTGATAATTTGTTGAGCCTTGGGGAGTAAATCTTCAGGAATTTCAGGAATCGTTTTGAGAGTTACCCACCCTTCAGGAGAGAGATGATTTGCTTCAAGGACATTTTCATGAAATTCCACGACTTCTAAATCTTCAAAGTGTCCTTTAATATTTCCTTCACTCGGTGCCATTAACTTAGAACCGATATCGACTCCAGCACTTTGTAGTAAGGAAGCCGTTAAAGAGGTTCCAGAGCGGTGCATTCCAGTAATAATTAAAATAGGAGAAGTCGCATCAGTCATTTGATTTCAAAGCATCTTTTTACCAAAGATTACTAGATTCCGATAAGATGAGGAGAAAAAATAGTTTGTGCTTCTATCCCAAAGTCAACGATGGTTGTTGCTAATAGTC
The DNA here is from genome assembly GCA_031580825.1 of Halothece sp. Uz-M2-17. GTDB lineage: Bacteria > Cyanobacteriota > Cyanobacteriia > Cyanobacteriales > Rubidibacteraceae > Halothece. The sequence goes on along the minus strand of JAVLCL010000006.1, from coordinate 11,268 downwards.
GGCTTTCGGGTTGGACGCGAAACATAGCAACATCAATACAGCGATGTAAATAAGTTTCTTCTCCACCCATTGATCCTACTACTCCTGCATTTAGAAAATATACCCCAGGCAAAAGATAACAGTTAAATTTAAAGTTGATTTGAATAATTGCTCCTGGTCTAACAACTTCTATGGCGTTATCTGGCGTATGAGAAACACTTCCACCCAATTCAAATCCACTCATAGTTTTAATTAACATTCCAAAGCGAACATTATAAGCAGCCTCAGAAAATTTAACAGTATAGGAATAAATATATTCCTCTCCTCGATGAAGTAAGTTAATTTGTTTTCCCGCTCGATTTTTCAGGTGAGGGGAACTAATTTCTGCTCCTCGGGAGACGTAAGATAAAGTACTCTGAGGAACTAAATTCGGGTCATAACTTTCTTGACTCACGGGGGAAGAAGAGTTAAGCATTTCTTCCTGATGAGAGGATTCTCCATGATGATGAGAACTTGGATTTTGCTCAAGTTCCCGAATTTCTTTTCTTATTTTCTGGAGTTGATCTTGTGGGGCGTAGATAAGCTTGTGATATTTGGACACAATTTGTTTGGGTGTTCCTTGTAAGAGAAGTTCTCCTTGATCGATTAAGATGGCTGCATTACAAAGTTCAACAATGGAACTTGCTGCATGAGAAACGAACAAAACTGTTCCTCCTTTTTTTTGTATTGCTTCAATACGGGAAAAACACTTTCGTTGAAAAACTTCATCCCCTACTGCTAACGCCTCATCTACAACTAAGATGTCCGGTTCAACACTCGTTGCAACAGCGAAGGCTAAACGAACGAACATCCCACTGGAATAAGTTTTAACCGGTTGGTCTATGAAGTCGCCAATATCAGCAAACGCTGCAATCTTGTCAAATTTCGCTTCTATTTCTTCTCGGCTTAGCCCTAGGATTTTGCCATTAAAGAAAACATTTTGCCTTCCTGTAAACTCTGGATTAAAACCACTTCCAAGTTCTAATAATGCTGAAATTCGTCCTGTGACTTCTACTGTTCCAGTAGTCGGCATTAATGTTCCTACTAAAATTTGCAGTAAGGTGCTTTTTCCGGAACCATTTCGTCCGACAATTCCCCAAGTTTCTCCCCAAGGAATTTCTAAATTGATGTTTTGTAAAGCCCAGAAATTATCTGCTCTTGATTGACTAGGGAGCAATAAATCTTTGAGCCGATCAACAGGATGACTATAGCGCTTAAAACACTTAGAGATATTTTTTAGAGAAACTGCAATTTCGCTCATGCGAAGCCCATCAATCACAAACCTCATAGCATCTTATCATATGCTATCCTCTCGTCAGAAACAGTTTTGGAAATTATGGCTTGCATGTTGGAAGATTGACCCACTGCCTTTCATACTGACAAATTATTTAGAGGACATCAGCAAATCCTGATCGTAAACGCTGATAAACCCAAAATCCGCCATAAAATATGAGTAGAGAAACGATAGTTGCAGTTGCCCATTCTCCTGCGTGATCTACTTCTCCAATTAAAATGAGATCACGATAAATTTGCGCGATCGCTGCGATCGGATTAAACCATAAAACCCAATCTCTCACGGCTTCTGGCACGACATCAATGGGATAAACAATGGGAGTGAGGTAAAACCAAAGATTTAAGACAACTGCTAAGGTTTGCGGGATATCGCGGAAGAAAACAGTCAAGCCGGCGGTAAAATAGGCAAATCCTGCCGTAAATAATAACTGGGGTAGCCAAATCAAGGGTAATAAGGCTAAAGTTTCGTGTAAAGCACCTGTCCTTAAGGCAACGAAAACAATGAGAATGATTAAGCCAAATCCACTTTCGATTAAAGTTGAAAAAACGGGAACTAAGGGGAGTAACGCAAGGGGAAACACAACTTTTTTAACCAGATTTGTTTGGACAACCACTGAATTGGCTGCTTGAGTTAAGCCCGTTGTAAAGGCAATCCAAGGCAGGAGTCCAGCAAATAACCATAAGCCAAAAACCAAACTATTTTCTTCAGGTAAACCTTTCAAACTTAATTTAACTTTTAAGATAATAGAAAAGACATAAGTATAAATTAAAAGTTGAGAAAGTTGATTAATAATAGACCATAAATTTCCCAAAATTGAGCCTTTATACCGAGCTTCTAAATCTCGTCTTACTAACATTTGTAGGAGTGTAAATTTTAATCCCCATTTTTGAACCCAAGGATTATTTTTATAGAATTGAATCATATTATTGCTTGAAATACGATTTGAGTTTAAGTGTTATATTTTTTATTTGTTAATTATCAATCGGCTGAATTAATCAAGCATTTGCTCCAGAATTATTGTTTATCTTCTTTAGCATTTAAGGCTGTTATTGTCAATAATTTTCCTCCTGAACAAAAAGACTTAGAAACATTAGCAACAGATAGCATTCGAGTCATCGACGGGGGTGGAAATTTGGGATTTGGAAGAGCCTGTAATTTAGGATTATCTTGGATTTATGATCAGTATCCACAAGCACTGGTTTGGCTGCTTAATCCTGATACCTTTTGCGATCCTAAGATGATAACAAAAGCTCAGTCTTTTTTTAAGCGTTACTCTACAATTTCTATCTTGGGGACACTCATTTACTCCACTGATAATAACATTTGGTTTGCTGGAGGAACATTTGATTCTCACAACGGTAGAATTGCCTCGGAGAATTTACTGAAAAGTGACTCTCAAACTGTCTATTCTCTTTCCGATTGGGTGAGTGGTTGTAGTATGATTATTAATCTTAGTCACTTTAAAGAATGTCCTCAATTTGATTCCAATTACTTTCTTTATTATGAAGATTTTGATTTTTGTCAACGGTACAAACAGCAAGGTCATTTAGTTGCAGTAACCGATCAAGTCAGTATCACGCATCAAGTTTCTGCGATCACGAATCGTAACCTTAAAAGCAAGTTCTACCACAGCACTTATAGTTATTTATTAACCTTAGAAAAATATACCTCCTCCTTCTTGTTTTATTTACGTTTAATTCGCGTTTTAATCTATAGTATTGTTTTATTTCCCTTTAAACCCGCGATCGCGCTTGGTAAAATAACAGGGACATGGCACTATTTCCAACAAAAATTTTCTGGTGTTCAACCCCCTCCTCGTTAATTGTTCAATTGTGATGCAACAGCCGACAGGAATCTCGGCTTACACTCAAAATATCCTACCGTCTTTAGCATCCTTAGAACCGACTCTTCTCACTTCAGATCCCATCGCAGATTATAACTACTATCCAATTCCGAATCGCTTAAGCCCCGATCACGGAACGATCGCGCATTTTCGTCGCCTCTGGTGGACTCAGCAACAACTCCCCAACCTTTACCACCAATTAAACGCCAGTTTACTCTTTTCTCCCGTTCCAGAAGCCCCCCTTTATTCTCCGTGTCGGTATGTGGTCACGGTACATGATTTAATTCCTCTGCGTTACCCCAGATGGTCATCTCCTCTCACGCCCTATTTTCGCGTTTACATTCCCCAAGTTTTAAAGCAAGCGGAACATATTATTTGTAATTCTCAAGCTACGGCTGACGATATTATTCAATTTTGGAATATTCCTGCAAAAAAAATTACACCGATTTTACTGGCTTACAATCAACAGCATTTTACGCCTGCTGCTACCCCACAACACCAGAATTATTTTCTCTATTTGGGACGACATGACCCGCATAAAAATGTCCAACGCTTGCTGCAGGCTTTTTCGCAGGTGTCTCTGTCTGATACAAAACTGTGGTTAGGCGGTCCGACTGATGATCGTTATACACCAAAATTAAAGCAGCAGGTAGCAGCATTAGAATTGCGCGATCGCGTTCGTTTTCTTGATTATATTCCCTATGATCACTTACCTGATCTGATTAGAGGTGCAACTGCGCTAGTCTTTCCGAGTCTCTGGGAAGGCTTTGGTTTACCGGTTTTAGAAGCGATGGGATGTGGAACGCCGGTAATCACTTCCAATTGTGCTTCTTTACCGGAAGTGGCTGGAGACGCTGCAATTTTAATCGATCCCACCAATACCGATGAAATGACAAACGCCATGACCACAATTGCTAAAAATTCTCATTTGCGATCCGAATTACGGAAACAAGGATTAAAACGTGCATCTCAATTTAGTTGGGAAAAAACCGGACAAGCAACAGTTGAAGTCCTCAGAGAATTTTTATAGTAGAATCTGCATCAATTAAGAGATAATGAACAGGTTGCTTCAAAAATAGAGAAATGTTGGTGTCTCATTGGAAAATTCCCCTATTTTTCGGAACTTTACTATTATTACTCAGTAATGAAATTAGTCCGATTCAAGCGCAATCAAACCTCTATAATCCTCTCATTCTTCCTTTGAATCGTGCGATTAATGATCGGCTTTCTGCGAAAGATATTCCCACTGGCGAAGGAGGATTTGCGCGAGACTATCAAGTCAACTTGCAAAAAGGCGATCAAGTCTCCATTGATGTGAAATCAGAAGACTTTGACAGTATTGTCTTACTCATTGCATCTGATGGAACAACGGTTGCAGAAAATGATGATGGTCCCGATGGAACAACCAATTCTCTCCTCTTTACTCGCATTACTGAATCTGGGCGTTATATTATTCGTGTGCGTGCCTTTGGTAAAACAGGAGGTGGACGATTTACCTTAAAACTAACCCGTTTACAGCCTGTGGAAGAAAATTAAATTCAGAAACGCGATATGACAAAATTGTTGATTAGCAACGATGATGGCATCTTTGCACTAGGAATCCGAACCTTAGCCAATACTCTCGCCGAAAAAGGATATGAAGTCACTGTGGTCTGTCCAGATCGAGAACGATCAGCGACGGGACATGGTTTAACCTTACATCAGCCAATTCGTGCCAATATTGTGGATAGTATCTTTCATCCTTCTGTTACGGCTTGGTCTTGTTCGGGAACACCCTCAGACTGTGTCAAATTCGCCCTCAGCGCCCTTTTAGAGTCTCCTCCTGATTTTGTTCTCTCTGGAATTAATCATGGGTCAAACTTAGGAACTGATATTCTCTATTCGGGAACCGTTTCTGCAGCGATGGAAGGAACAATTGATGGGATTCCCAGTCTTGCCATTAGTTTAGCGAGTTATACATCCACTGAGTTTACAGTTGCTGCAAAAATTACGAGTCAACTGTTAGAAAAGTTACCCCCCATTCCTCAAGGAACGTTACTCAATGTGAATATTCCTGCGGTTTCTGAAACAGAGATTGCGGGAATTATGCTGACTCGTCAAGGGTTGCGACGCTATATCGAACAATTTGAAAAGCGTTTTGATCCAAGGGGGAAAAGTTATTACTGGCTAGCCGGAGAAGCGATTGAAGATATCCCGCAACCGGAAGCCAAGCATCTTCCGTCTGATGTTCCCATAGATGTGGAAGCAATAAAAGAGAATTATGTCACGATTACGCCCCTTGAGTTTGATTTAACCAATGCCAAAAGTTTTCTGGCGTTAAAAGACCAAGGAATTGATCAGATCAGTGACCAAATAACGAATACCAATGATTAATAACCAGCCTTAGAAAAAGAGAGAGTGAAAGTTGTTCCGATTCCTAATTGAGAACTGACGGTAACTTTCCCCCCCATTCCCTCAACAAGAGTTTTGACAATGGATAAGCCTAAACCGGTGCCACCGGTAGAACGCGATCGCGCATCATCAACCCGATAAAATCGTTCAAAAATGCGGGTTTGTTGGGCGAAAGGAATCCCCATCCCGTGATCCTGCACGGTAAGAATCGCTGTATTGTCTTTTTCCTCTAAGGTGAGAATCACAGGCTGTTCCGGTTCAGAATATTTAATCGCATTATCAATGAGGTTGAGTAAGACTTGCTTGAGACGATTGGCATCCGCTTTAATCAGAATGCGAGCGGTTTTTCCTTCATAATAGATGCTGCGATCATGGTATTGTTCGGTCAAACTAATCACCTCTTGTACAAAGTCCTTTAAACAGAGTTCTTCCATTTGAAATTGCATTTGACCATTATCAATTCGCGCAAGGGTCAATAAATCTTGTAACAGTTGAATCGTGCGATCGGCTTCTGATGTTGCACAAGCCAGTGCATCCCGTTGTGGTGGACTTAAATTATCCCCTCGCCGTTGCAAACTTTGTAAGTAACCCGAAACAATAGTCAAAGGAGTCCGCAACTCATGGGAAACATCACTAACAAATTGCTGTTGCTGTTCCCAAGCCGTATTTAAACGGATCAACATTTCATCAAAGCGTTCGGCAAGTTGTTTGACCTCTGTTGGCGCGCGATTCAGTTCAATTTTTGCTTCTCCTAATTGATCCGCAGAGATACTTTCTGTGAGTTGACAAATGCGTTGTAGCGGAAGCAGCGATCGCGCAATATAAACTCCCCCAACAATCGTCATTCCCCCAATTGCGACCACGGTTGCTAACCCCAAATTCCTAACCATTTGCACAAACATCATTTGATCGGGGCTAATATCTTGCGCAATATAAAGTTGTCCCACGGTTTGATTATTAATAACCAGAGCGTTCGCACACAACACCCAATAGCGATCCGCCACTTCTGAAACATCGACACCCGAAAGGGGAAACATGGACAGCTGCGGGGAAACTGGTAACGGTTGCGGTGAGTCTAACCCCCCAGTGCGAGCAATTAATTGTCCTTGTTCATTTTCAATCCAAAGAAAAACATTATCGCGACTTAAATTTTGTACCGCTTTCTGCATCGCTTCCTGAGGCGGATACATTTGTTGGTAAATCTCAATATCGTTTGGCATTCGTTCCGCCAGATAGACAATATTATCTTTATGGGCTGCGATCAGAATTTGCTTCATACTCCAACCCAACCAAATCGCAACCCCACCCAAGCCCACCGCTGATACTGTCGCGATACCTACTGTGAGGCGAAACCGCAGCGATCGCGGATTCCAAGCCCGAAAGATACGATGAATTTGAGTTTGCCAAGATTGGAGTGGGGTCATTAGAAATTGCAAAGTTTGAAAGTTACCCTTTCTAAGTTAAGGTCTTATCCTGAGAAGATACTGAATCAAACCACTACAAGAAAAAGAAATCCAGAGAGGGATGAGTTAGATGATTAGTTATTTAAAAGGTCATGTCGTTAATATTACGAAAACAACTGGCAGTCGAGTCAATCTTATTTTAGAAGTGAATGAAGTGGGATATGAAATTCAAATTCCCTCGCGCTTAGCCAGAGAATTAGATCAAAAAGTTTCAGAATCAACACAAATTTTTACCCATCAGCAAATTCGAGATGATGCCATTGTTTTATATGGATTTAGCAGTGCTGCGGAACGAGATTTGTTTCGGAAATTAACGGCTGTTAGTGGGATTGGGACACAAGTCGCAATCGCGCTCATTGATACCTTAGGCTTAAGAGACTTAGTAGAAGCCATTGTTGCCGAAAACACCCAACTCTTAGCGAAAACCCCTGGAGTAGGCAAAAAAACTGCCGAACGCATTGCCTTGGAATTAAAAACCAAACTTGCCCAATGGCGCACAGAAGCAGGGTTAGTGGTCACAGGGGATACCAGTGTTGCCCCCAAGCCTGAGATCCGAGAAGATATCGACATGACATTACTGGCGTTAGGCTACTCCACAGAAGAAATTGAACAGGCGTTATCAGTGATTAGTCAAGATTCTTTACTTGCCAAAAATCCCAACCCTGAAGAGTGGATTCGCAGCGCGATCGCGTGGTTAAGTCAGTAAACTCAGAAGAAATCACAATAAAATAACAATATGAGTCATATATAAACAATAACAAGTATTTGCAAGGAGTTACATTTTTGGTCAAATACATTTAGAATAAGTATAAATAATGAAAAACATAAACTTTTATTACTCTAATTTAAAAAAATGACAGATGTATTGGTGGAAAGTTACAACCCTTACCTTGTCCTGCTTTCCATTTTCTTAGCGATCTTTGCCTCTTACGTCACTCTCAAGATTGCCAAAGACATCCTCGGTGCTACGAATGCCGATCACAAGTTTTTAATCTTGCAAGGAGCAATCACGATGGGGATTGGCATTTGGTCAATGCACTTTATTGGTATGCTGGCTCTTTCTCTACCGGTAGAAATCGGCTATGCTCCATTGTGGACTTTGGTTTCGATTTTTCCAGCAATTGGAGCGTCTGCCATTGCTCTGTACCTGATTACCCTGCCTCAAGTCAACCAACTGATTCTCTTTAGTAGTGCGGTTGTCATGGGAAGTGGTATTGCCATCATGCATTATCTCGGTATGGCAGCGATGCAGGTGCAAGCCACCATTCGTTACCAACCTTTCTTATTAATCCTTTCCGTTGCCATTGCAATTATTGTTTCTGCCATTGCCATCAAGATTTTTTCTTGGATTCGTGAGAAAGTATTGAAACCGAAAATGACAATCTATATGGTTACAGCAACGGTGATGGGGTTTGGTATTTCTGCGATGCACTACACAGGAATGGCAGCCACTCTGTTTAAAGCAAGTTCTAATCAAACCGTCGATATTATTAGTGGTAGTAATGTTGTGATTGGGGCGAGTATTATTGTTGCTAATCTGATGATTTTAATTAGTTTACTTTTCTTTCAAGATTGAACCATTTGAGATCAGGGAACCGCGCAACCTAAAATAAGCCCATAAGATTATGCAATAGTACCAAATCATGTCTAAACGACGGTATGCAATTATTGGCACCGGCGCGATCGGTGGTTATTATGGAGCGCGTTTGCAAGCTGCGGGCTTTGAGGTTCATTTTCTGCTGCGAAGTGATTACACAGTCGTGAAAGAACAGGGATTAATGATTGATTCCTGTGAGGGAAACTTTACCTTACCCACGGTGAAAGCGTATCAAGATGTTGCTGCAATGCCAGCTTGTGATGTCGTGGTTGTGGCGTTAAAGGCAACTCAAAATCATCTCTTACCGCAGCTTCTCCCACAAATTGTCAGCAAAGACAGCGTGGTTTTGCTACTGCAAAATGGCTTAGGGGCTGAAGATAAAATTGCTGAAATGATTTCTAATCCGATTCTTGGCGGACTGTGTTTTATTTGCGCGAATAAAATCGCCCCCGGTCACATTCTCCATCTTGATTATGGCAGCATCAAAATTGCTGAATATTCTCTGGAAGGGAAACCTTGTGGAATCACGGAAACAGTCAATCAAATCGCGCAGGATTTTCAGGAAGCGAGAATAACCGTAGAAATGAGTGAGGATCTACTGCTGACTCGTTGGGAAAAACTGGCTTGGAATATTCCCTTTAATGGCTTATCCGCCTTGCTAGAAGCAACCACAGCAGAAATTATGGCAAATGAAGGGACACGAGCCTTAGCGCAAACCTTGGCGGAGGAAGTTGCAATGGGGGCAAGAAGCAACGATCGCGCTCTTAGTAAAACGTTTATCCAAGCCTTGATGCAACGGACTGAAAAAATGAAACCTTATCACACCAGTATGAAACTGGATCGGGATGCAAACCGTCCGTTAGAAGTAGAAGCGATTTTTGGCAATCCCTTAAGGAGCGCGATCGCGCAAGGCATCGATCTTCCTCATATTGAGATGTTGTATCAGCAGTTAAAGTTTCTGGATCAAAAAATTCAAAACAGTCATTAGCCCGACACAATCATCTCTTTGACTCTTTCGGCGGTTGCAGGAGCCAGTAACACCCCATTACGATAATGCCCTGTGGCAACAATAATTCTCTCATACCCTTCTAAATATTGAATCACAGGCGCGCCTTGTCCCTCGGGGCGTGGTCGTTTTCCGGACCATGTTTCGATAATTTCCCCTGTTGCTAAAGCTGGACAAAATTGAACGGCTTTTTCCCATACTTTCTCAATGGGAGTTTCCACAGGCTGATCAGGAAACTCTACCGTTGCACCGACCCAATAGTCTGCGTTTCCCAAGGGAACAATATGTGTATCATCCCCTGTAACGACTGTTGGTAAATTTAAAGGTTGAGGGAGACGCACTCGCATGGCTTGTCCCAGAACAGGACGTAAGGTTACAGGGTTTTGCAAGTGACGAGTCAACGGAAATGATCCTAATCCTGCTGCAATAATCAGGTAATCCGTTTCATAGTTTCCTTGGTTTGTCTCAATGGTGTAACCTTGGGATTCCTCTACAGAAATCCCCGTGGCTTCCACCCCCCAATCACAAGACACTCCGTTTTGCTGACAGGCTTTCAACAAGGTTTGAGTGAGGGCTTGGGGTTGCACTTGTAAGTCTTGCGGGGAATAAACCGCTCCCGTGATCCCTGTTAGATCTAAATCAGGGCAATTGGTTTGTAATTGCTCAAGATTCCACAGTTCAAGAGTCCATCCTTGTTCCTGACGTAACTTTGCCAGTTCTTGCCATTTTCCTGTCTCTTCCTCAGAGAAACAAAGATGAATTAAGCCCTGACAATGGGGAACCGTAGCTCCGGTTTGTTCTCTCAAGGCTTCTAATAATTGAGGATACCGACGCATACTCACTTCTCGCAATTGCCAGGCTCGCCCTTTTGTTTTTTGGCTGATAATCCCCATTAAAATCCCAAGTGCAGCCCCAGTTGAGGCTTCAGCTGGGACATCTTGATCAATCACAGTAATTTGAAACTGAGAAGTTTGACTGAGTTCGTAGGCGATGGTTGCGCCAACAATACCACCGCCAATAATTAAGACACGCTTCATGTCGTTTCTGTTGATTTAGGTTCGGGCAGTAAATTTAGATACTGATCAAAATCATTCAGTGCGCGATCATAACTTTGCAAAGCTCTGGCATAGGCTTCATCTTCTACCGCAGAATCGACCTGTTCTAAGTCTTGGAATAATCGTTTTGCATAATCTCTGGCTTGTTTTTGGTCTTGTGGCAGTAAGTTACGAGTCACATAGGTCATCTCTCGACGGAGACCGCCTAAAGGACCATGGAGTAAGCTAAACGCATCTGACCATTTACCATCTTTGACTAAAGATTCCAATTCAGTCAACCGTTTTCGGGCTTGTTTGACAGGGGTTGCTGCGCGTTCAATTTGTTCAATTTGTTCGCTGCTGTAGGTGGGGGGTGGGGTGTTGTTATTTGCCCCACTACAACTCACCAAAACAACCGCGACCACAGCCAGTAATAGAGATAGGATAGATCGTTTATTGAGCATGATTTTTAAAGATTTATAAATGCTTGGGTCTGTTTATCCTCAGGATACCAAGTTGCGGGTCCGCTCTTAAACGATTTTTTGACGGAGAAAGCTCAGTAAAATGGGGCTGATTTCATCTGACCAATGTTCTTGGGGGTAATGTTTGGCTTCTTCTAATT
>JAVLCL010000365.1:0-3705 GCA_031580825.1 Halothece sp. Uz-M2-17 | reverse complement strand
TGAAACGTTTTTCAATATGATCTTTATTGGAACCTTAGCTGCTTGCATCTATGCGATTGTGCAGTCAGCACGAGGAATTTATGCTGAAATTCCTGCGATTTCTGAAGCGGTTGCAGGACAAGTTCGTTAATTGTCTATTAAGGATTTTTGGTTTGATCACTACTGAGGATATAGTTTTCTAAAGCGCCAATGCCTTCAATTTCAATCCGAACGCGATCGCCGATTTGCATTGGTCCAATTCCTTTTGGAGTTCCGGTGAGAATAACATCTCCCGGAACTAAAGTCATAATTTGAGAAATATAAGAAACTAATTTCTCAATTGAAAACACCATTTCTGTTAATAAAGCTGATTGTCTCGGTTCGGTTTCATCATTAATAAAAGTTTGTAGGGTTGCACCGGCACTTAAATCCCTAACAATCCAAGGACCAAGGGGACAAAAAGTGTCAAACCCTTTTGCCCGAGTCCATTGACCATCTTTTCGCTGTAAATCTCGTGCGGTGACATCATTAGCAATGGTATAGCCCCAAATTTTGATTCTTGCTGCTTCTGGCGTACAGTTACGAGTTCGTTCTCCAATGACAATCGCCAGTTCTCCTTCATAATCCACCCGCTGACTCAATTGAGGATAGTAAATAGGCTTAAGATGGGCAGTAACAGCCGTCGGAGGTTTCAGAAAAAGTAAGGGTTCTACGGGAACTTCTCCCCCCATTTCTGTTGCGTGTTGTTGATAGTTTTTTCCTACTGCAATCACTTTTGTCGGGGCGCAGGGGGCAAGAAGTTCATAGGTTTCCGGTTCTAGCTTTAAGTCTGTTGGCTGTCCTCCCAACCAAGAGGGAGCATCTAAGACTTGGACACTGCGATCAAGCTGTAGCAGTCCGTAGTAGGTTTGGGCTTGGGTCGTTTTCACTCGGACGTAGCGTTGCACCATAAGTCGGGTAAGGGATAATTGAGATTAGATGAGACACGAGAAGGAGTAGAGGAAGGAGAATATGAATCAATCATCTGTATCTCCTAATTCCTCTGTGAACCTTTTTACTCAGTCCATTGCTAATTCTAAATCAAATATCGAGGTCAGTTAGATTGAGTTGGGAACCATAAGTTTCGATGAACTCGCGACGGGGGGCAACGCGATCGCCCATTAAGACGCTAAAAATGCGATCGGCTTCTGCTGCATCTTCAATCTGTACTCGTTTGAGTGTGCGACTTTCAGGATTCATCGTCGTTTCCCACAGTTGCAACGGCATCATTTCTCCTAAGCCCTTAAACCGTTGCAGGGTGTAGTTGGCATTACTGGGAAATTCTTTGACTAAATTCTGCATCTCGCGATCGCTGTAGCAATAATAATGTTGTTTTCCTCGTTCCACTTTATACAAAGGTGGACAAGCGATGTAAACATAGCCTTGTTCAATTAACGCCCGTTGATAGCGATAGAAGAAGGTTAATAATAACGTTCGGATGTGTGCGCCATCAACATCAGCATCTGTCATAATTACGGCGCGATGGTAACGCAGTTGCGAGAGATCAAACTCTTCTCCTTTCACCCCTAAGCCCAATGCCGTAATGAGAGATTGAATCTCATTATTTTTATAAATTTTGCTGTCATCGGTTTTTTCAATGTTAAGGATTTTACCTCGCAAGGGCAGAATCGCTTGAAATCGTCTGTCTCGCCCTTGTTTAGCACTGTTATGAACAAAAACACCACTGGCGAGGGCAAAGTTATGGGTGTGGGAAACTTCAATGTCATAGACATCTCTTTTCTCTGCTAACGTTTCCAGCGCGATCGCGCGATAACTCTCATCAATCACTGCTGTAGCCGTTAACTGCGTTTCTCCCCCAAATTGCTTACAACTGCTTTGTTTTCTTTGTGACTTGGTGGTTAAATCAGACCTCAAAGCATCATCAGGAGTTAGCTGTGAGGCTGCTTTATAACTCCCATCACGCAACATAAACGGATGGTCTGGCGTACAAATGATCGTTTCTCCATTATCGAGAGTGACTTTAACGACTTCAGCATTTGTTTTGGTAATCCGAGCGTTAATAATTCTTTCTAGCCCAACTGTGCCATCTTTACGGATCGTGTAACAGAAGTTTTGTTTTCCGGCTGCTTCTTCTATAACCAGTTGCTTAAATGTCGCATTCCGTCCATCTGCTAAAGCAACTTCTGTATCACCATCAAAACAACCGCCTGCACTATCACCTTCCACGATGAAGATTTCAGACTCTGCGGGATCGCGGGAACTACAGTCGGCTAATTTCCCAGGAAGCGGAGAAGATTCTAAAACCGATTTGCGACGAACTAACTCTCTGGCGCGCCGGGCTGCTTCTGCTGCTTTAAAAGCCTGTACCGCCTTTTCAAGAATCGCATCTGCAACATTGGGATTAAAATCTAAAAATTCGGTGAGGGTTTCTCCCACAAGGGAATCAACAATTCCCCTAACTTCGGTATTCCCTAACTTAGTTTTCGTTTGTCCTTCAAATTCTGGTTCGGGAACTTTCACAGAAATGACCGCAGTTAAGCCTTCTCGGATGTTTTCGCCAGCAAGATTAGAATCATTTTCTTTCAGTTTATTCCGCTTACGGGCGATATTATTCATCGTACGGGTTAAAACGGTCTTTAACCCTTCGAGATGGGTTCCCCCGTCAACCGTACGAATATTATTGGCAAAGCCTAAAACATTATCACTATAGGCATCAATGCACCATTGCAGGGCGACTTCGACTTGTACCCCTTCTTTCTCTCCTTGCACATAAATAATATCTGGATGGAGAGGTTGTTTTTCACCAACAATATATTGGACGTATTCTTTAATCCCCCCTTCATAACAGTAGGTTTCCTGACGAGGCTGTTCTGGGTTACGGTGATCTGTAAAGGTAATTTTTACCCCTGCATTGAGATACGCTAATTCTCGCAGTCGTCCGGCGAGGGTGTTATAGTCAAATTCAATCCCTGTTGTAAAAATTTCTGTATCAGGAAGAAAGCATAGGGAAGTTCCCGTTTCTGGACTGGGATCAGATTCGCTTTCTAATTCATGAGTGGGAATTCCGCGTTCGTAGCGTTGTTTATAAGCGGTATTTTCCCGTCGCACTGTTACTTCAACCCATTCTGAAAGGGCGTTAACCACTGAAACACCCACCCCGTGTAGTCCGCCAGAAACTTTATAGCCTCCGCCACCAAATTTACCCCCCGCATGGAGAACCGTCATTACTGTTTCTAGGGCAGATTTGCCAGTACGGGAGTGGACTTCGACTGGAATCCCACGTCCATTATCGGTTACTGTAACTGAACCATCTGCGTTAAGATCAATTTCGATGTGGGTACAGTACCCTGCTAAGGCTTCATCAATGGAATTGTCAACTACTTCATAAACCAGATGATGAAGTCCTCTCGGTCCTGTGGAACCAATATACATTCCTGGACGTTTGCGAACCGGTTCGAGACCTTCGAGAACTTGTATCTGTTCAGCACCGTAACTGTTTGTCATGAGACTCTCCGAAAAATTAAAGCATTAAGCCCTGTCAACTAAGGTTTAGGACAAAATCTTCGGAAATTCTAACACAAAAGGGTTAATGGCGACATAAGAGTGTTTTGAATTAATTTTTATTTGAGGATACAGGGGTCAGTTAACCGTGATTCAGGAAAACGGCAAAATTACAGAGGTCGCCGTAAAGCCAACGTGCTTTAGCCGTTGGATATAAGGCGGTGA
>JAVLCL010000364.1:0-3706 GCA_031580825.1 Halothece sp. Uz-M2-17 | reverse complement strand
ACGAACCGAGAATGGAAGAGAGACATGGGAACAAGTGCGCGATCGCTGCATTTCTGGATTAGTGAAACTCGGTCAACTTACCGCAGAGGAAGCCCAACTCTTAGAAAAAACCATGACCCACCTCAAAAGCCTTCCGGCTGGGCGTTGGCTTTGGGTGGGGGGAACCCAGTGGCTGGAAAATCCCAAAAACTACTCTGGCGCGTATAACTGTACGTCAACCAATGTTGTAGATTGGCGAGCCTTTGGCTTAATGATGGACTTAGCGATGATGGGCTGCGGAACTGGGGCTGTTTTGGAAGACAAATATATTAGTCAGTTGCCTGCCATTCGTAATTACCTCAATATTTCTCTAGTCGGTGAAATTGGAACAGTACTCCCAGAAGCCCGCCAAGAAGAAACTACAGTTACAATTAGTGATCCCAAAAACGTAAAAATTTGTATTGGTGATTCTCGTGAAGGTTGGGTGCAATCGTATCAGGCGTTATTAGAACTCTCTAGCAATGAAGACTTAGACACAACGGTCAATGTCGAAATCAATCCCAGCCATGTGCGCCCAGCCGGAGAAGTCTTAAAAGGCTTTGGTGGTGTTGCCAACCCAGTAAAAATTCCAGAATTGTATCCTCGTCTCGCGAAAATTCTCAATCGAGCGCAAGGGCAAAAACTGAATGCAGAAGAATGCTGTTTGTTGATTGATGAAGCTGCTGCAACGGTGGTTGCTGGAAATATTAGACGATCGGCAGGGATTCGTCAGTTTGATGCCAACTCCCCCTTATTAAAACAAAATCTTTGGCAACCGGATGCAGAGGGAAACTGGCGGATTGATCCGGAACGGGATGCGCTGCGAATGGCAAATCATACCCGAGTGTATCACCATCAGCCCACTTTAGAAGAATGTGTGGATGCAGTCCGTAATCAGTTCTATTCTGGGGAAGGGGCGATTCAGTATGCCCCAGAGGCGATCGCGCGAGGCAATGCTGATTTACTCAATGAACCGACAAAGCGAGAAGAATTTCTCAATGTTTACACGAATCAAGGGGCGAGCGAAGCTAAACGTTGGTTAAAACAACAGTCTCCCGAAATGCCAGAGGATGAAGTTGAACACCGTTTAGAGCGTTACGGATTAAACCCTTGTGTCACCGCAGAGACTTGGGTGCATACGGAAAACGGGGCGCGACAAGTTAAAGATTTAATTGGAACACAACAGAGTGTTTATGTTAACGGTGAATTATTTAGCACCACACCAGAGGGATTTTTCTATACCGGAACCAAACCTGTGGTGAAATTGACCACAAAAGAAGGTTATACCCTACGTTTAACACCGAATCATAAAGTCTTGAAAGTCACTGCACAAACCCAGAACAAACAATATACCGAATGGGTTGCCGTAGAAGATTTAAAACCGCGCGATCGCGTGATGCTTCATGATCATCGGGATATTCGTCCTTGGGATGGCAAAGGAACCTTTGAAGAAGGTTGGTTATTAGGTAGTCTAGTCGGTGATGGTACTCTTAGTCATACACAATGGAATGATATCGGAATTCTTCGCTATTGGGGAGAAACCCAAGATGAACTCAGCCAGTATGCTGTTACAACATTAGAACAGTCAGTTGAATATACCCGACGCACTCCTGTGGCTTTTTATCATAAGCAACATCATCTTCGACAAATTAGCTCATCAGGATTAGCCAAACTTGCTGCTACTTTTGGCATTCTTTGCGGTAATAAACATATTACTCAAGACGTTGAGCAAGGAAGTTATAACTTCTATCAAGGATTTTTACGAGGTTTATTCGATGCTGATGGTAGTGTGCAAGGAACTCAACTCAAAGGAATCAGTGTCAGATTAGCCCAGAGTAATCTAGAAGACTTGCAAGCTGTGCAAAGGATGTTGCTACGTTTGGGGATTGCATCAACTCTGTATCAAAATCGACGGGAAAAGAGCTACAGAACATTACCCGATTCACAAAGACAGCCTAAACTCTATGAATGCCAAGCCAATCATGAAATTGTGATCGCCAAAGATAATTTATATCGTTTTCAGAATATTATTGGGTTTCGCGATCCACAAAAAACTGCAAAATTAGCGGATGCAATCAACTCTTATAAACGGAACTTAAACCGAGAAAGATTTACAGCAACGGTTGCTAGTATTGAACTTGATGGTATAGAAGCGGTTTATGATTGTACTGTTCCAGGGGTTCATCGCTTTGACGCAAATGGATTAGTTGCTCACAACTGTGGTGAAATCATTGGTAGTTCCTTCCATTGCAATTTGTCTGAGATCCACTTAAATCTCATTGATCCAGACAACGAACAAGAACAAACTGAAGCCTTCCAAGCCGGTGCGTTAGCGGTGGCGGTACTTCTCAATCATCAGTTTCAAGAACCTCGTTATCAGTACAGTCGAGAACTCGATCCCATTGTGGGGGTTTCCTTCACGGGATTATTTGACTTCTTTGTTCATGCCTTCGGTGTAGATTGGTTACGCTGGTGGGAGAAAGGTCGCCCAGAGACGGAAGCAGGATTAGTCTTTAAGCAAAAAGAACAAGCCTATCTGGAAAAATGGCGCAACATTGTCCACGAAACGGTTTGGGATTATTGTGACCGCCATAATATTAAACGCCCCAATCGCTGTACAACGGTGCAACCCAGTGGAACCAAATCTCTCCTCACGGGGGCTTCTCCGGGTTGGCATCCGCCGAAAGCGGTGCGGTTTATCCGTCGGGTGACGTTTGGCAAAAATGATCCGGTAGCGTTGGCTTGTATTGATTATGGCTACAGCGTGGTTCCCTCGCAGTCGGATAAAGACGAAAATGGAAACCTGCTTAAAGATCCCTTTGATGAACGTTGCACAGAATGGTTAGTGGAGATTCCAGTTGCGGTTCCGTGGGCTGATTTACCAGGTGCAGATAAGATTGATATCGCTAAGTTTTCGGTATTAGCTCAGTTTGATTTTGCGATGCAAGTACAGAAACACTATGTTACGCATAATACGTCTGCAACGTTAGAACTGCGAGAGCATGAAATTGAGGATTTAGGGCAAGCCATTTATCACGCGATTAAGAATAATGAGGGCTATATTTCTGCTGCGTTACTCGCCCGTTTTGATGCGTATCAGACTTTCCCGCGTTTACCCTTTGAACCGGTGGATGAGGCGACCTATAATCAATTGATGCGAGAAGTTGAAAAACGCCGGACAATGGATGATTTTCATTCCGCATTGCTGAAATATGATCAAGGAGAACTTTCGGAAGCCGGTCCTTCTGGATGTGATAGTGATAAATGTATGTTCCCCTTACAGTGACCAGTGATCAGTGACCAGTGACCCGTTATGAAACTCAAGGTAGCTTATATTTTTATTTTGACAATAGTGGTTATTGTTGCTATCTCAAAGGTTACTGTTTCACAACCTTCTTCCAGTCTCCCGCCTTTAAAAGCTCATCCTTTACCCCCAACTTTGGTGCAGTGGGAAACGGTTGCTGAGGTGGGGGATTATTTTTCGGAAGTCGAGGCGAGTCCGTTGGGTTATTTGCTGTGGTCAGCGTTTCCGGTGAAAGTTTATCTTGATTTGTCTGCATCTTCTGGAGATCAAGGGCTGCAAGGCTGGGTAGAAGCGGTAACAACTGCGGTCGAGGAATGGTCTGTGTATTTACCATTAGAACAAATAAATGATCGCGCGGAAGCAGATATTATTATTGCGCGATCG
>JAVLCL010000363.1:0-3716 GCA_031580825.1 Halothece sp. Uz-M2-17 | reverse complement strand
ATGCTATCTAAGAAAATATGGTGATACGACCTACCTTATCTAAACTGAAAGCTAAATTTGGACAATACAAGAGACTGTTTCAATTTCAGCAACAGTTAGAAAAGAATGAAGAAATATTAATTGTTCATCAAATGGGAAAAGTAGGTTCTTCTTCGGTTCTAGCTTCCTTGGAAAAGCATTTTAATCAACCAATATTACATACTCATTTTCTCAATCAAGAGCGCTTAAACGCTCATCTATTAACTCGAAAAAATAAGGGCTTAAAAATTAGCGAACACTTAAAAATAGCACAGTCAATAAATCAAAAAATACCAAGTTTATTATCTAATCGGAAATGGAAAATTATTACTCTTGTGAGAGAACCCATTGCTAGGAACATTTCAGCTTATTTTCAAAATCTAGATCAAGAACATATTAAAAATTGCTTAAACCAATATCAAGATAATATTATTGAGTTAGAAGAAATTATCAACTATTTCTTTCAAAACTATTCTCATGATATTCCACTGAAGTGGCTAGATTGGGAAATAAAAGATGTTTTTGGGATTGATGTTTATAAATCAAGTTTTATTCCTCAAAAAGGCTATCAGTTATATGCTTATAAAAATATAGATTTGTTACTGATTCGCTTAGAAAACTTAAGCGAATGTTGGAATGAGGCAATAGAGAAGCTGTCAATCAGTCAAGACTCTAACAATTCAATTCAGTTACAACAGTCTAATATTAGTAAAGATAAGAAATACTCTAGTCTTTATACAGAATTTATTGATCAGATTAAAATACCAAAATCTTATGTAGAAAAAATGTATAACTCTCAGTATGCAAAACAGTTTTATGATGAGCAAGAAATAAAAAAGTTTACTCAATATTGGTTAAATTAAACTAATGACAAATCCGCCTAAAATCGCTGCCTTGGTTCCCATGCGCCATTCCAGTGAGCGCGTCCCCCAAAAAAATTACCGCCCCTTTGCAGGGAAACCCCTTTATCATCACATTATCCAAACCTTACTCAATTGCCCGCAAATTGATCAAGTCTGTATTGATACCGATAGCCCCTTTATTCTGGAAGATGCGCCAAAACATTTTCCTGAGGTAAAGCTGTTAGTCCGCCCAGAACACCTCAGGGATGGGGAAATTTCCATGAATGAGGTTCTCCTTAACGCCACGTCTCAAGTAAAAGCAGATATTTATTTACAAACACACAGCACAAACCCCCTACTGCGTTCAGAAACGATTTCTCAAGCAATCAATCAATTCCTAAACTCTCCTGATGCAGATAGCTTATTTGGGGTAACACGCTTGCAAACTCGACTCTACGACGCGCAAGGAAAAGCCGTAAACCATGATCCGAATGTTTTGCTAAGAACTCAAGATTTACCCCCCATTTACGAAGAAAATTCTAATATCTATCTCTTTAAGCCAGAAGTTCTACAACAACAAAAAAATCGGATTGGAAAACAAACGATTATGTTTGAAATTGATCGGGATGAGGCTTGGGATATAGACGAAGAAGTGGATTTTCGGATTGCAGAATTATTATATTTATATCGAGAGGGAAAAGCATGAATTGGCGAATTTTAATTACAGCCCCGCCGATGCTCTTAAGTTTAGAAGCCTGTCAAGAACGATTTCAACAGGAAAATTTAGAAGTGGTCGCCCCGAACGTAGTGCAACAACTTACTGAAGAAGAACTCTGTGAGCAAATCGCTGATTTTGATGGGGTAATTGCTGGGGATGATCCGTTTACTGAAAAAGTTTTAGCAATTGGTAAAAAAGGACGGTTAAAAGTTTTAGCAAAATGGGGAATTGGGGTTGATGCCATAGATTTAGAAGCTGCTAAAAACTTAGGAATTTATACCTCAAATACGCCCAATGTTTTTGGGGATGAAGTTGCCGATGTTGCCCTCGGATACACGATTCTTTTAGCGAGGCAACTGCACAAAATTGATAGTGCAGTTCACCAAGGGGAATGGTTGAAAATCCAAGGAACTTCCTTAGCTGGAAAAACAGTTGGTATTATTGGCGTTGGAAGTATTGGTCAAGCCCTTGCTCGTCGCTATCAGGTGTTAGGGATGAATATATTGGGTTATGATGTGCATCCCATTGATTCCAACTTTTGCCAAGAAACAGGCTTACAACCAGTGGAATTAAAGCAACTTTTTGCAGAGTCAGATTGCATTATTTTATGTTGTAATTTAACGCCAGAGAATTATCATTTACTTAATCAAGAAACCTTTGCTTTAATGAAAGATGGCGTTTGGATTATTAATGTCGCAAGAGGAGGATTAATTTCTGAAACTGCCCTAATTGTTGCCTTAAAAGAAGGAAAAGTGGGAGCAGTTGCCTTAGATGTCTTTGAATCTGAACCTTTAGCTAAAGATCATCCCTTAACCCAATTTCCGCAGGTAATTTTTGGAAGTCATAATAGTTCTAATACTAGGGAAGCAGTGTTAAGAGTCAATCAGAAAGCAATTGATAATTTAGTGCGAGACTTAAAGCAAGCGGAGGCTTAATTTTAGTGAGTGATCGCAGTGTTTTAATTACAGGAGTTGCAGGTGGAATTGGTTTAGCAACCGCGCAAAAATTTCATTCTTCAGGATGGACCGTTTTCGGCGTAGATATTCAAGACAAACATGAGTTAGCAGGAGTAGATTATTATTTCAAGGGAGATGTGTCTGATCTGGATCAAGTTACTGCAATCATTGAACAAATCAAACAGAAAACCAAGCAGTTAGATGCACTCGTGAATAATGCTGCAACCCAAATTTGTAAACCGCTTTTAGAAATGACAGTTTCGGAATGGGATCAAACAATGGCGGTTAATCTACGGGCTGCTTTTTTGTGGGTGCGTGAGAGTTATCCCTTGTTGAAATCAGGTCAAGGAAGTATTGTTAATGTGAGTTCTGTTCACGCGATCGCGACTTCCGATCAAATTGCTGCTTATGCAACAAGTAAAGGAGGGTTAGTGGCGTTTACTCGTGCTTGCGCGATCGAGTTTGCCAACGACGGGATTCGTGTTAATGCAATTCTTCCTGGTGCAGTCAATACTCCCATGTTAAAAGCAGGGTTAACTCGCGGACATTTATCTGCTGATAACCTAGAAAAGCAACTACAGCAACTGAATCAAAAAACAGTGATTGGTCGTGTCGGAACTCCCGAAGAAATTGCCCAGTCTATTTACTTTTTAGCTGACTCAAATCAATTATCTTTTATGACGGGGCAAACTCTAGTTATTGATGGGGGAGCAACAGCAAAATTAAGTACAGAGTAAGAAATTTTAATCATTAATGAAAATAAACAATAATTAGTTGCAAAAATATGTCTTCTTTTGATAATCCAATCGTCAAACAAAAAACAACCATTAATCCCTATCGCTATGCTGCATATTTAATCTGGAATCGCTTAAAATGGGATATTAACCTTGCAAGTTGGTTTTCTAGGGCTAGACTAAAACAGTGGAACAATAAGTATTTAGGTCAGAAAGCTGTCATTATTTGCAATGGTCCGAGTCTGGTTCAGAGTAATTTATCGCTGTTAGAAAATACTTTTACTTTTGGATTAAATAAGATCAATTTACTCTTCGATAAATCAGACTTTAGACCATCTTGTATTGTCAGTGTTAATCCGTTAGTTCTTGAACAGAATGCAGAATTTTATAAAGAAACAGACATTCCTTTATTTCTAGATTATAAAGCCCAGAAATTTATTCCTTTAAG
>JAVLCL010000362.1:0-3720 GCA_031580825.1 Halothece sp. Uz-M2-17 | reverse complement strand
TCTTGAACTAATTGATATATTGTTTCTATTTCTGTTTTGAATTGTTCGGTTACTTTTTGAGAATAGTCATTTTCTTCCCTTTGACGCTGATTTAGTAAATTTACATTCTCAGTCAGGTCTTGAATTCGATTTTGTAACTGTTCAATTTCTTCATTTGAAAGTTGATTGATTGCTCCTTCATTTCTTTGATTTACTTCTTCTTGTAGTTGTGATAATTGTTCTTTTAACTCTATTGCTACCTCTTGATCATTTTGATGCTGTTTATTTTGCAGTTGATGAAGGTAACTAAGTCTTTCATTTGTTTGCTGGAGAGAATACTCCCAAGCATCATCTCTTGAATCTTGGTTAACTTGGTTATTTAATGTTGTTAGGCTTTGAGATAAGGTTTCTTGAACTTCGGAGAGATGGTTAAAATCAGTGATTAATTGCTCTTGGGTGAGAGAAATTTTTTCGATCTGAGTGTGAAAATGCTTCTGCTGTTCTTGCAGGAGTTGAATTTGACTTAATTCAGCAATAATTTCTTCCAATGTTGCGTTATTTTGTCCGTTTGTTTCTCGGAAATCAATTAAAAAGTCTTGCCATTCTTCAATTTGCTTTTGTAATTTCCAAAGATTAATCTGTTGACTTTCTTGTTCTGATTGACTATTTTGAATGAGATTTTCTAGTTTTTGCAATTGCTGTTGCTGCGATCGCTGCTGATTTTTTTGCTTAATTTTATTGAGAATCATCATTAGCGCGATCGGGATTAATCCCCAAGCCACTTGCTGTGTCTGAATCGAAATAATGATTCCTGCAACAATAACAATCAATAAACCAGTCTCAAACAACTTGAGCCAACGATCTCCCTGAGGAACTCCATTTTTTATCATTTATTCCCACCCAACAGATTGATTTTTACCCTAAAATTCCCCTCAAACAAGGGGAATCTAAAAGCTAGCTATAACGGTTTAAAATAGCCTGTAATCCACCTTCATAACCTTCACCTAATGCACTCATTCGCCATTGTCCATCTTTCTTATAGAGTTCTCCCATAATCATCGCCGTTTCAATGGAATAATCTTCAGTTAAATCGTAGCGCAGCACTTCTTCTTTTGTTTTCACATCTACTAAACGGACAAATGCATTACTGACTTGTCCAAAATTCTGTCCTCGCTTTTCCCCATCATAAATTGTGACAACAAAAGTGATTTTTTGGACTTCTTCTGGGACTTTTTTTAAGTTAACAATAATAACTTCATCATCCCCTTCTCCTGCACCGGTGAGGTTATCCCCCATGTGTTCTACAGAATGATCAGGATCGGGACTTTTCAAATTATTATAAAAAACTAAATGATGATCAGAAATCAGTTTTTCATCTTCACCTAGCAGAAAAACGGAAGTGTCTAAATCAAAATCACTTCCGGTATCGCTTTTATTAACATCCCAACCTAAACCCACAAAAACAGCTTCTAAACCCGGAGAAACTTTTTCTAATGAAACCCGTTGTCCTTTCTGCAAAGAAATTCCCATATTTAACCTCTTTTGATTAACTTAATACGATTTTGATCAATGATTACTACAAGGTCGAACCCCGTTCGCCCCTACGTTGTACTTTAACAAAAACGATCACGCTGGCTATTTTAATCCCAATCCTCTTCTAATACCGCGAGATAATCTACCGCAGCATCCAAGCGAGACTCATAACTTTCCGCAAACTCTTCAAACCAAAACCCTTCCTCAGAATAAGGATCAAGGTTTTCTAGCCAAGTTTGAGCTTTCTGTGTTAGATACTTCCGTTTTTTCTGCTTGTGTTGTTCTGCTTTTAAAATTTCTTCGCGATTACGCTGATAATTATCTTCATTTTGTCGGGTTTTCTGGGTCTGATGTTGTGCTTTTAAAGACCCCAGCAACTGATCTGTTTTAGGATCAGATTTTGGAACAGAGGGAGTCTTTTGCTGGTTTTGATAACGAGATTTAAGATCTGCAAATACATCTTCGTTACTCTCTTGAGATGACGTTTGAAACTGAGATTTGAGTTCCTTTAGAGACGAGTCTTCAGCAGTATTGTTCTGAGATTTTTGTTTGAACTGAGACTTTAGATCAGCAACAACATCATGATCATCACTCGCATCAGACTGTTGCTGAAACTGAGATTTAACCTCATTCAATAAATCATCAGTGGAATTAGACTGAGAATTTTCTGGAGACATAGCAGATGACTTGTTTTTGTATTCAGATTTTAACTGATCAACCAGTTCATCAAGGTTAGAGTCTTCTGATTGCATATTACCCTTCATCCTGAATCAGTTGGCTTCAGACTGTTATTAACAAGCCACCCTAAGCTAATTTCTAATAATTGGTTTCTTCTTCGTATTCTGGCTGTTTCTCTTTTTCTTTTTCCTTCGCTTTCGGTTTTTCAGGAAGATTTACTTTCGGGGGGACATAAGTTTCATCCTCATCTCGCCAGACATCTTCTTCAATTTCTTCATCTTCAAACCGGTTCAAGGGTTCTGGTTCATATTCCGGTTCATCATAGGGGGTGTTTGCATCTCCCCAGTTATCTTCTTCAAGTACGGCTTCTTGATAACGAATGGACTCTTCCTGACGAGGAAGGGGTTCTGGTTCTTCCCATTCTTCTTCTGTCCAGGCTTCTTCGTAAACCCGTTCTTCTTCTTCTTCATAAACCGGTTCGCGGATGGGTTCACGACTTTCAACCGGTTCTTGGCGTACAGGAGGACGTTCCGGTAAACCCGTTCCCAGTTGATTTTCGGGACGTGCTGTTGGTGGGGTATAGTAGAGATCGTCGTCGTCTTTTTCCCAAGGTGCTCGACCAATTCCCATCCGTTCCAGAAGTCCCACAGTTAGCTGGGTAAGGCGTTCTTCTGCTCCTTCAAAAACAATAATCCGATTGGGACCGCTACTGACAATTTCTTCAATGGGAAGTTCGTAGGTACTGATCACTTGATCAGGAATTTGTGGATATCCCCAAGAGGCAATAATAAGGGAAGAAACCTTACCATCATCCAAATTGAATTGAAAGTCGCGCACCCGCCCTAACATTTCTCCGTCTTCAGTGATGACTTCGCAGTTGATTAAAGCGCTGAGGGCTTCAATATCAACATCTTCAATTACTTCTTCATCTTCAACCAGAATGACATCCCCACTTTGAGTAATATCTTCTAGATACATATAGCGTGGCATCCCTGCAACGGAGATCAAGTTGTCACGCAACCCTAATGCTACCACCTCTCGCCGGTCAATATCGACGAGCATTTCTTTGACAACGCCTAAGCGTTTTCCACTGTTGCGGGTGATAACTTGGGTATTGATAACTTCAGAGCGTAAACGATTGAATTCAGTTGTCATTGTTTTGTTCTGCTAGTCCTTGATCTCGCAGCTTGTATCAGTAAATAATAGTGAGCTTATTTATAATTATTACGGTCAGAGCGGGTTAACCTCTCTTGCCTACTCATCTTATCGTATCTAATCTTAAGACTTAGGGTTACATTCGGAAAACTTCTATCTCTGTTATTGTGGTGGGGAGTCAATTCATGATGCGCGATCGCGCTTACTTTTCAATTATTGTAACGAATGATTAGCCGTTTCTTCTATCGACTGGGGTGTATAGGGAGTATGATTTGACTTGGCTCTCCAACTCATTTCAGTAAACATTCGAGTTGCGAGTGAAAGAGAGTCCCTTAGAATCAGACATTTTCAAATCGAATTAGGCAATCAATCAAG
>JAVLCL010000361.1:0-3727 GCA_031580825.1 Halothece sp. Uz-M2-17 | reverse complement strand
CTGGGTGATGGCCTGGGGGGTGGTATCGAACAGTTCGGCCATCTCCGCCTGTGTCAGTTAGGCGGTGTCCCCAGCGACGCGGAGCTGGACCTCCGCCCGTCCGTCCTCACTGCGATAGAGAATCAACTCTCCCTCGCCTATTAATTTGAACATTATCGGGAGCGCGATCGCGCACATCTTCTAAAATAGCCGATAATGGTTTCACTTGATTAAAAATATTGGCGAGAGCCGTTAAATTACTTTCTGCTTGAGCCAGTTCTTCTTGTCTTTGAGTCACTTGTTGCTGTTGATTTTGCAACTGACCTAATTCTTGTTCTAAGCTCGTAATCTGACGCTGCAATTGTGCTTTTTGTAGGTTGGTAAAATACCAAAATCCTCCGACCGCAGCCGGAACCGCTAACCCTACAACTGCACCAATAATTAGGGGTAAATTCCCCTCTAAACTAGGTGCAGGTTTCCCTTGCTCTTCCGTTACCTTTGCTGGTTTTTCTCTTTCTCGACGCTCTCTTAAAAAATTAACATCTAAACTATACATAGCCTTTAAATCTCCTTTAAATCTCCTTGAGTGCTAAGCCTAAAACCGTTCCTAAACCGGGACGTTGTGAACTTTTAAAGTCAATTTCCGTTTCTAACGATAGAGCCTCAACCGGATCAATTTGTGTAGTTGGAATATTTAAGCGTTGGTTAAAAAACGCATCAACTTGTCCAATACCAGCACCGGGACCGGCGAGTAACATTTGAACAACTTCCATCCCTTCGCTTTGATTGAGATAATAATCAACAGAGCGACGGACTTCATCCGTTAATTCCCCTAAAACCCGTTGTAAGGCATTCATTCCCGGATTTAATGGCGTTGTTTCTTCTTTTGCATATTTATCAGAAATGGGCAGTGTCATTTCCTGTAAAGTTTCAATATTACGAGATGGAGGGAGGCGCATCGCTCGGCTTAAAGCACTTTGCAACTGATAGGTTCCAATGGGAATGGTACGATTAAATTCTGGGACGCCATCAACAACAATTGCCAACTCTGTATTATCGAATTCGATATCAACCAAAACCACTGCTTCCTGAGATGGATACTGTCGTAATTGTTCGCGAATGGTACGAATTAAAGCGAGAGTATTAATTTCGAGAGCATCTATTCGTAACCCCACTTGTTGCTCAAAAATATCCAGATAAGTATCAGTGACTTCACGGCGAGTGGAAATGAGTAAGACTTGCACTTTTTCAATCCCATCTTCATCCGGAAAGTAACCTAATTTTTGATAATCTAAATCGACTTCTTCGATGGGATAGGGTAAATACAGCCCTGCTTCTTGATTGAGAACCACATCCCTTAGTTCTTGTTCAGAAAGTTCTGCGGGTACAGGAATTAAATTCAGCATTGAATCCCGCATGGGTACAGCAGCAGCAACACTTTTCGCCTTGATGTTATTTTCAGAAAGCGTTTCTTTAATTAAATCCGCTAAAGTAGGGGGGTCTATGATTTTACCATCAGAATAAACCCCTTCTGGAATTAATGATTCCATAGAATTATCCCTTATTCTAGTTGACATCTCTACCGTTAAATCAACAGGTTTTGGTGATAGATTTCTAAGTGGGGATTGGTTTGGAAGTAGAATCCTTATTGAGGCTTTACTCTAGAGAATTGTTTGTTTGTTCACTGAGGTTTGATCTTGGCGATTGTTGTCACTTAAACTGATCTCAATCGTATTTATTAATTGATTTAATTCGCAAATCTTTTTGTAATGATATTTCCTCAGGGAAGAGGCTGATCCCTCACCATTAAAGGTTTACAGTTGTTGCCAGGATCTCATTTTCAGGAGAAAATGTCTAATATTGTAGTGAAAGTAACCAAAGTGCTTGGCTTGGGGATGGTAGATCAGAACTGTCAATTGTTTATCTGTTATCCTGACCAACGGTTACATCTGAACGCCTTCTTGACAAGAAGGCGCAATCTGTGACCAAGGCTAGAGGTTACGCTTTCTTAAATAGAAGCCATAATCTCGAACTGAAAAGTTATCACTAAAAAAACATGACTTGTCGTTATCTATCTTGAGGAGATTAAGTTTTGAAAAAAGTAGAAGCAATTATCCGACCTTTTAAATTAGACGAGGTAAAAATTGCCTTGGTTAATGCCGGTGTTGTTGGTATGACGGTTTCTGAAGTGCGTGGTTTTGGTCGCCAAAAAGGTCAAACTGAACGCTATCGCGGTTCGGAATACACCGTTGAATTCCTGCAAAAGCTGAAAATTGAAATCGTTATCGAAGAAGATCAAGTTGATACAGTCGTTGATAAAATCATCAATGCTGCTCGCACCGGCGAAATTGGAGATGGAAAAATCTTTATTTCACCAGTGGATCAAATTGTTCGGATTCGGACGGGTGAAAAAAATCTAGAAGCGGTTTAAACTTCTGATTACTTTAGGGAGTAGGTCAACTGCTCCCTTTTTTATCATTAGTGATTGGTCACTGTAAAATCAAGCTGTAGAATATCTGGAAATAAGGCGGAGAAGGCTTGACCGCGGTGGCTCAGTTTTTCTTTTTCAGTGGGTTCCATTTCTGCAAAGGTTTGTTGGACACTGGGAACATAAAAAATGGGGTCGTAGCCAAAGCCGTTGTTGCCTCGTGGTGCTCTGAGAATTTCTCCTTCACAAATCCCTTCTTTTTCCAGCGCTATCGCGCCGTTAGGCTCAGCAATGGCAACAGCACAAACAAATTTGGCAGCCCGATGGGGCGTATCTCCGAGTTCCCTCAACACCCGTGTAATCCGTTTTTCATCTGTCTCTGCATAACGAGCGGAATAAATACCCGGTGCATCATTTAGGGCTGCAACAGCCAAGCCAGAATCATCCGCGATCGCGCAAGTTCCTGTCGCTTTTGCCACAGTTGTTGCCTTTAACCTTGCATTTTCCATAAACGTTGTTCCCGTTTCTTCTACGTCCAATTCTGGGGGTTTGAGGACCAGTTCGCAGGGTAAATCCTCTAGATAACTTTGCATTTCTTTGAGTTTCCCGGGATTGCCCGTTGCAACAATTAACTGCTTCATTGAAAAATTCCCTTCTAAAATAGGGATAGTATAGCTAGTGAGATCAATATCTCATACTGGGGAGTTTTTGGGAGGAGCAATCATGCTAGTGGTATTAATGGACGAACAAGTTTTATCGCCAAAGCAAGTTTGTCAAAATTGCTTACTCGCTGACCGTCGCGGACTCCCCCGTTGGCGTCAGGGACATTTAGGGTGCGGACACCTATTAAGACGTTTAACCGAGCAGCAACCGGAACTTTATGAATGTCAAATGGGATTTCGTCTCGCTCATTTAACCTCAATCAACGGAGATCAGACAACGCTTAAACCTCAATAAAATTAAGGAGTTAACTAATATGACTGGTCGTGGCAATACTGAAATTCAAGACCGATTTTTTGCAGCTTTACCTTATATTTTACCGTTAATTTATGTTTTACCCTTTGGTAATTTTCTGCTTCAGCAGTTTCCCATTTTACAATTTATTTATGCCCCCCTACGGCCGGTTATTCAAATTTATTATGGGTTTCCTTTTGCAGGACTAATCATTTTCTTTGTTTTACTCTTTGCAGTCGTCAGAAATGAAAATATTAGTCATTTTATTCGCTTTAACACCATGCAAGCGATTCTAATGGATATTATGCTGGTTTTAATTCGCTTTGCCATGCAAATTTTAGGAGCCGGATTAAGAGCCGGTGGTGG
>JAVLCL010000359.1:0-3742 GCA_031580825.1 Halothece sp. Uz-M2-17 | reverse complement strand
GTTGGCAAAATGAGAATTTTAGTAACTGGCGGTGCTGGGTTTATTGGTTCCCATCTGATTGATCGTCTCATGTCGGAAGGACACGAAGTGATTTGTCTGGATAACTTCTACACCGGACGCAAAGATAATATTAAACATTGGCTGAGTAATCCTTATTTTGAAGCCATTCGCCACGATATTACTGAACCAATTCGTTTAGAAGTGGATCAAATTTACCACCTTGCTTGTCCTGCTTCTCCGATTCATTACCAGTTTAATCCCGTGAAAACAGTTAAAACCAATGTCATGGGAACATTACATATGTTAGGGTTAGCCAAACGAGTCAAGGCACGATTTTTGCTGGCTTCCACCTCAGAAGTGTATGGCGACCCAGAAGTACACCCCCAACCCGAAGAATATCGCGGAAATGTGAGTTGCACTGGGATTCGTTCATGCTACGATGAAGGAAAGCGTATTGCGGAAACCCTTGCGTTTGACTATCACCGTGATAATGGCGTTGATATTCGCGTCGCCCGAATTTTCAATAGTTTAACGGGTGACCAAAACGTTATTTATTATCAAGGAAATCAGCTTTATTACGAATCTTTTGCTGAGTGTTATAACCGCATTCATCAAGATATTTCTGATGTGGCTGTCCCTTGCTTTAATGATAACGGAAACATGGTCATTAAGCCCATCTCTGGAATTTGGAAGCATCATGTAACCAAGAAGGGCTATAAAATTACCACAACTTGGGGAAAACAGGTCAAAATCACAGAAGATCATAGTCTCTTTACCCAAGATGAAAAAGGTTTACCCAAAGCAGTTTTTGGGAAAGCATTAAAAGTTGGAGATACGGTGGCTGTTCCCCATTCGATTCCATTTTTAGAAAAACCGCTTGCCCCTTTTAATTTGAGTGATAAAATTACAGATCGATCAGGGATAGGAATTGTTAGCGAAAAAGTAATTGATTATTTAGAACAGTTCCCGCAAGCAATTCGAGGGTATTTATCGGATCAAGGAGTAACGCCTCGCCAATTTTATTCCCGAATTAAACGCTACGAAATCGCGAATAAACTGCCTTTAGATCTCTGGGAAGAATTAAACTTACCTTGGTCAAACAAAGAAAAAATTATTCCCCCTTGTTCTCAAAAAGCAGTTAATAATTATATCGAGGATATCCCGAATTTGTTATGGTTTTTAGGGTTTTATCTGGCTGAAGGTTGTTTGATTAATCAAGTGCGCGATCGCGCATTATTATTTTCCTCGAATGTTAAGTATTTAGAAAAGCTCATTCAAGTGACGGAACAATTATTTGGATTAAAGACCACCATCCGATTTGATCCCACTGCAAAAAGAGCACCCTCTGTTCATATTCGTTCCAAACTGATTGTTGATTTAGTTATTAATCATTTTGGGTTTGGAGAAGAACTCAGCACGAATAAAGATATTCCCAACTGGATTTTACAACTTCCCCCATCACAACTGGTTCATTTCTTGCAAGGATTTTGGGAAGGAGATGGTAACCATGATGCAAAAACAACTGGATCAATGTTTATCTTTAATAGTTCTAGTCAGAAAATTATTGAGAAGCTGGTCCTAATCCTTGCTAAATTTGGCATTCTTGGGAGTGTTTCTGAATTTTACACAACTGTCAGAAAAGGAGACAGCAAAAAATATAAGTCCTATCGTCTGACGGTACAAGGATTAAATCAATATTCTCTCCTCAATTTAGCCAATGCACAACAAACCTTACAAGCGAAAACGACAGGAAATCTGGCTTGGGGAATTGTGAAACAAATTGAGGAATTTGAAATCAATGATTATGTCTATGATTTTTCGGTTCCTGAGTATGAAAACTTTATTGGTGGAACGTATGGAATTTGTTGTCATAACACCTATGGACCTCGGATGTTAGAAAATGATGGTCGGGTGGTGAGTAATTTTGTGGCGCAATCGTTACGTAATGAACCAATTACCGTTTATGGAGATGGGTCGCAAACCCGTAGTTTCTGCTATGTTTCAGATCTGGTGGATGGGTTGATGCGTCTGATGAATGGCGACTATATTGGACCGGTTAATCTCGGAAACCCAGGAGAATATACCATTCTGGAACTGGCGCAGATGATTCAGAACATGATTAATCCTGATCTAAAAATTGCGTATAAACCCTTACCCCAAGATGACCCAAGGAAACGCCAACCGGATATCACCAAAGCAAAAGAAATTCTAGGTTGGGAACCGCGTGTTCCACTAAAAGCTGGGTTAGAATTCTTGATTGAGGATTTTCGCGATCGATATGCTTTCCATACGGTTAGTCAAAAATAACGAAATAATTTGCATCAAATTGGAAAAATTAGGATAATCTAAAAATAAAATAAGGGTTTCTACTTATGCGTGTTTGTGTGATTGGAACGGGATATGTTGGCTTAGTGACCGGCGTTTGTTTATCGTATGCAGGTCATGATGTGATTTGTGTTGATAACAACGAGGAAAAAGTTAAATTAATGCAAGGCGGACAACCGCCGATTTATGAACCGCAACTGTCAGAACTAATGCAGGCTTCGACGGAAGCGGGTCGTTTAGAATTCACCACTGATTTAGGAAAAGGCGTTGAACATGGTGAAATTCTTTTCATTGCTGTGGGAACGCCAGCACTGCCGAATGGTGAAAGTGACACCCGTTATGTGGAAGCTGTAGCCAGAGGGATTGGTTTTCATCTCGATGGGAACTACAAAGTCATTGTTAATAAATCAACGGTTCCCATTGGGTCTGGTGATTGGGTACGCATGATTGTTCTTGATGGGGTGAGTGAACGTTTGCAAGAGTTGGGAGGCAATGGCGATCTCAAGTCGGCGAGGGAAGCAGCGTTTGATGTTGTGAGTAACCCAGAGTTTTTACGGGAAGGGTCTGCGGTTTATGATACCTTTAACCCAGATCGCATTGTTTTGGGGGGCAATAGTGAAAAAGCCCTCACTCTGATGCAAGAATTATACCAGCCGATTGTGAAACGGGAGTTTGCTGACGATCAATCGCTTCCACTGGTGGATTTAGTAGTGACTGATCTGAGTTCAGCAGAGATGATTAAGTATGCAGCGAATGCGTTTTTAGCAACCAAGATTAGCTTTGTTAACGAAGTTGCGAACATTTGCGATCGCGTGGGGGCTGATGTAACGCAAGTTGCCAAAGGGATTGGTTTAGACTCTCGCATTGGACACAAGTTTTTACAAGCTGGAATCGGTTGGGGGGGATCTTGTTTCCCGAAAGATGTTTCGGCACTTATCCACACTGCCGATGATTATAACTACGAAGCCGAACTGTTAAAATCTGCCGTTAGTGTTAACAAACGCCAACGCCTTTTAGTGGTCGAAAAACTGCAAAAAGAATTAAAAATTCTGAAAGGAAAAGTAATCGGTTTACTGGGACTTACTTTTAAACCCAATACTGATGATATGCGAGATGCCCCAGCGTTAAATATCATTGCCGAATTAACTCGTTTAGGGGCAAAAGTAAAAGCCTATGATCCCATTGTTTCTCAATCTGGAATTCGGGATGGCTTATCAAATGTCATCGTTGAAACAGACGCAGAACGACTTGCTGATAATTGTGACGCTTTAGTGTTAGTCACAGATTGGCAACAATTCTTATCCCTTGATTACAAAAAAATGGCAGAGTTAATGAATAGTCCAGTTATCATTGATGGACGTAATTTCTTAGACCGAGAAGGCTTACAAGAAATTGGTTTTCACTATGTCGGAATGGG
>JAVLCL010000360.1:0-3742 GCA_031580825.1 Halothece sp. Uz-M2-17 | reverse complement strand
GTCACGTGCGGTTCTTAGGGGGGAGGAGAGAGGCGACTCTCGAATCCTACCCGCTTAATATGGTTAGCGAAACATTATTTACAGATATCATATCTGGCAAATATGATCCAACGCTTGATCGTATTTTTCGAGTCATTCAACAGGAAGCCCCCCAACCTATCTTGTTAAGATTTGCCCATGAAATGGAATTAATTGATTTATATCCTTGGTCAAAACAAGATCATCAAAGTTATATTGCTGCGTATCAATATGTTGTTAACTATGCAAGAACTTTAGGGGTGGATAATTTGCTTTGGGTTTGGTCTCCTGCTGGTGGCAATACGAATGCAATTAAGTACTGGCCTGGAAATGATTATGTTGATTATGTTGGTATTACAACACTAGCAACTGAGCAATGGAACTCAGTTAATGATGAAGAAGTTCCCTCGTTACGTCAAATCTTATCAGAGAAATACTGGGTTACTAAATTTTCTGGCAAGCCGATGCTTATCGCAGAA
The DNA here is from genome assembly GCA_031580825.1 of Halothece sp. Uz-M2-17. Taxonomy (GTDB): domain Bacteria; phylum Cyanobacteriota; class Cyanobacteriia; order Cyanobacteriales; family Rubidibacteraceae; genus Halothece. The sequence goes on along the minus strand of JAVLCL010000360.1, from coordinate 3,245 downwards.
GCAGGAGTCAATGGAACCCAACAAGAAAAAATGCAATGGTTAGAGGAATCTGTGGCAACTCTCCCAGAATTTCCGAGAATTCGAGCTTTTGTTTATTTTAATCAGGAACATCCCCATATCCATCTCCATCGCCATGACTTTAATCCTGATTGGTCGCTCGATCCTAATCAAATTCAAAGATTAGTAGAATTGTGGTAATAAACTCACGGAGTAACAACCACTGTTTTTTTGTCAAGTACAATCGATACCAAATCACATGAGCTTACTCTAACTTGCCCGCGTAATTAGCTGAATTGATATTTGCCTAGAATTGATTTATGGAGGAGTAATCGCTGATAATAGTAGGCTAAAGACTAGAGATAAAATAATTAAACTATGCCGGAGTCTTCGGGAAAAGCGACCCCCGCTTACATGAAAAACGCTGATTATACCAAGCTCGATCGCGCTCAATTGACCCCGATGATGCAACACTACATTGAGGTGAAAGAGCAATATCCCAATGCGTTACTGTTATATCGGGTGGGCGATTTCTTTGAATGTTTCTTTCAAGATGCAGTGACCGTGGCGCAACTGCTAGAACTGGTGTTGACCAGCAAGGAAAGCGGGAAAGAAATTGGTCGCGTTCCCATGACAGGGGTTCCTCATCATGCTTTAGATCGCTACACGGCAATGTTAGTGGAAAAAGGGTACGCGATCGCGGTGTGTGATCAAGTGGAAGATGCAGCGGAAGCTGCTGCCCAAAAACGCATGGTAGAACGGAAAATTACCAAACTCCTCACTCCTGGTACACTCACAGAAGAAGGAATGCTGCACGCCCGACGCAATAATTTCTTAGCAGCATTAGTCCTTGCTGGAGAACATTGGGGGTTAGCCTATACCGATATTTCCACGGGAGAATTTTTCACCACGCAATCGCAAAACTTAGAAACTCTCACCCTCGAACTTCTCCGACTCCATCCTTCTGAAATTCTCCTTCCCACCAATGCCCCTGATATTGGCAGTATGTTGCGCCCTGGGGAAAAATCCGAGCAAGTGCCAGAGTTTCTTCCGGATACCTTTTGCTATACCCTACGCCCCCAAAGCCAATTTCGGACAGGAGAGGCAAGAAATCAACTTTTAGAATATTTTCGAGTTCGTTCTTTAGAAGGAATGGGCTGTGACAATCTCCCGTTAGGGGTACGTGCAGCAGGGGGATTGTTATTTTATATTGAAGAAACGCAAAAAGCCCATCAAGTTCCGCTACAAACCCTTAAAACTTATACTCTTACCGACTATTTAATTCTCGACCAACAAACTCGGCGCAATTTAGAAATTGTGCAAACGGTACGGGATGGGACGTATCACGGTTCGCTACTGTGGGCATTGGATCGCACCTGTACCGCAATGGGGGGACGTGCTCTCCGCCGTTGGTTATTGCAACCGCTACTGGATCTAAACGGCATTACTGCCCGTCAAGATACGATCGCGGAACTGATCAAACAAACCAATCTCCGCAATGAGTTACGTCAACTCTTACGGCAAATTTATGATTTAGAACGGCTCAGTGGACGCGCTGGTGCAGGAACAGCAAATGCTAGAGACTTAAAAGGATTAGCAGAATCGTTGGTGCGATTGACGGAACTGGCTGCTTTAGTCGAACAAGGGGAGTCTCCCTTTCTGCGTGCGTTGCAAGCGGTTCCCACAGACTTAAAAACCCTTGGGGAAAAAATCTTAGCGTCTATTGTCGAATCTCCCCCTCAACATCTCACAGAAGGGGGCTTAATTCGTCCCGGTGTGGATGAACAGTTGGATCAAATGCAAGCTACGTTTGCTGAGGATAAACAGTGGCTAGCGCATTTAGAAACCAGCGAACGGGAACGAACCGGAATCCAAAAGTTAAAAGTCGGGTATAATAAAACCTTTGGCTATTATCTTAGTATTCCGCGCAGTAAAGCGGATCTCGCCCCAGATAACTATACCCGCAAGCAAACCTTAACCAATGAAGAGCGTTATATTACCTCAGAACTGAAAGAACGAGAAACGCGGATTCTGACGGCAAAAGATGACTTAAATCGCCTCGAATACGAAATTTTTGCCGATTTACGGGCGGAAGTAGGGGAAAAAGCGCAACAAATTCGAGATATTTCTCGCGCGATCGCGGCGATCGATGTTTTAGCCGGACTTGCCGAACTCGCCGTGTATAACGATTATTGTCGTCCGGAAATGGTAGAAGGACGTTGCTTAAGCATTCGGGAAGGGAGACATCCAGTGGTAGAACAAACCCTTCCCACCGGTTTTTTTGTTCCTAACTCCACAGAAATGGGGTATGAACAACAGCGCGATACGCCTGATTTAGTGATTCTCACGGGACCGAATGCCAGTGGCAAAAGTTGCTATTTACGGCAAGTGGGCTTAATTCAACTCATGGCACAGATTGGCAGTTTTGTTCCCGCGCGATCGGCAAAATTAGGCATCAGCGATCGCGTGTTTACTCGGGTGGGTGCCGTGGATGATCTCGCCACTGGACAATCAACGTTTATGGTGGAGATGAACGAAACCGCTAATATTCTTAACCACGCCACTCCCAATTCCCTGATTCTTCTTGATGAAATTGGGCGGGGAACCGCGACCTTCGATGGACTTTCCATTGCTTGGGCAGTTGCAGAATATTTAGCAACACAAGTGCAAGCCCGTACTATCTTTGCAACTCATTACCACGAACTGAACGAACTCGCTTCCATTCTCTCTAACGTGGCAAACTATCAAGTTACTGTTAAAGAAATGGAAAATGAGATTATTTTCCTGCATCAAGTACAACCCGGTGGGGCAGATCGCTCTTACGGTATTGAAGCCGGACGGCTTGCAGGACTCCCTCCCAGTGTCATTTCTCGCGCTCAGCAAGTGATGGGACAAATTGAAAAGCATAGTAAGATTGCCTTAGGCTTACGCAAAGGGATTGGGAAAGAAATCAATCAATTAGAAACGAGCATTGATCAACTCGATATTTTTGATTAATCCCATGAAACATAACGTCTAAGAATTGACAGAGGGGTTGGAGAGATTAGTCTGCTGAAACAATTTCTCTTTTCCCTGATGAGAAATATCAGTTGCTGGCGCTTCGGTCGCAATTCGATCTAAGACGGCTTGCGTGGCTTTAAGGATTTCATCCACTGCTGTTTTATCAATGGCACTTTCGATGGGAGAAACGGAGGTGTTACTTTGTCGTGATCGCCACCACCATAAGCCACTTCCCAGCGCGATCGCGC
>JAVLCL010000358.1:0-3757 GCA_031580825.1 Halothece sp. Uz-M2-17 | reverse complement strand
GCTTGATGTTTTTGGGTTTGTTGAGCTTCATATTGAGCTAGATATTCAATATCCTCAAATGTTTTACCCAAGTATTTTCCGCTTGGGTCAATAATTCGGCATTTTTCAAAACTTCTTCCATCCTGAGAAGGAATATAGATAAATTCTGGTTTTCTGGGATCGTAAGAAACTGCTAATTTTTTCTCTGCCTTGGATAGTTGATTACTTCTAGCTTTTGAAAACCATTGCTCTATTTCTGCTCGCTCACAGGTATAGTACAGTTCCTTACCTTTCAATTTAATGCCTTTTGCTGTAATCGTGGCTTGTTCTGTCGGCATTAAATTAAGCTTAACAATATCTTCTGGAAAGGTCCGCAATTTCCCGGAACGGTTAGCAATTCCCCATTGCCATAAATTAATTGGGGTAGGAACAATACCATCAGCAATTAACTCTTCATCACAATTATAATTTTCTAAATACTTAGTATTGTGTTCACGCACTAAATGAATAATAATTTTAGTTATTTGATGCAGATCGAGCTTAGCATCTAGTCGATAGTCTCGTCCTCCTCTTTTCATCGAATCAACATCAACATCTCCAGGAACGAAGGGTTTGGTATAGCCCTGTATTGTCCGAAAGTGCCGCTCCACAATTCCTTTCCAGTCAGCTCGATAGGGTGCTGCATTCTCAACTCGAATTTTCAGATTACGAATAATTGATTCTACTCCTTTACCTTTTAATTCTCCCCGATCAGCTAGCAGGATTTCGGGAAGATGATGGCAGGGCCATACTTCTTCATTAATTTCAATTCCATAGCTTTGGCAAAATTGTACTTTATCGGTAACAGTATTTGCTAATGCCATCATTGCTCCTACCCAAGAAGGACCTTCCAATCCAACATAAATTCCTGCAATTAAGCGACTAAAAACGTCTATGGCGATGTAAATAACAGGACGACCAATAATCCAATTGCGATTGTACTTTGAAACTAGATAAACATCACCAATTGTGGCATCAATTTCGTATCTTGAACCAGGACCTGTTGTCTGATTTGTAGAATTTCCCAGAATTGCCCGATGATTTAAATTGAATTCTTTGCTTCCATAACGAGATGTTGCTGCTTTTTGCCAATCAGACTGTTCTTTTTTATACCAGTATTTAAATTGACCGAGAGTTGGAATCGCTTCTCTTGAAGCAATTTTAGATTTGCCGTGATTATCATCAATCAACAGTTGATCTTGATAAAAATGTTGGATCATTAATTCATAAGCTGTCTTGAAAGTATTTTTTTTCGGAGTGTGGTAATAAAGGGAAATCGCAGTTTTAAAAATCTTCCTCTCTTCATCAGTGATATTGATTCCTTCCCCAATTTCTTTTTCTTTTGCATCTTTTCTTGGTCTTCCCCTTTTTTGATTACTAGCACCTTTAGTTTCCCCTTTTCTCGCAGAGTTTTCATAATCTGGAAGAAGGGCATTAATGTTTTTTCCGCGTTGCCAAAATTTTCTTAAATATCCATAGACGGTTTTTTCCGTGATTCGATTCTTTTTTCGACCGGTATTATAATTCTCAACTAATTTTTTAACTAAAGGTCCCCGTAAATGTCGATAATAAATTGCGGGTTCTTGTTCGATAATAGACTCAATTATATGCCATCTTTTATCTCTAACTTGGATTGTTCTTGCAGTTAAATTTTCATCTTTAATGACTCTCGCCCAAGGATCAGATTTCTGCTTTGAGGCGGTGCCATTAGAGAGCGCTTCTAAAATATCAGAGATATTTCTAATTTCAGGGAAGCCTTGTTCAGCATTAATATCAAAAACAAAGGCAATTACATAACCTTCATCAATCCATAAAGTTCTTTCATTTAGATCTTTTTCATTCGGAGATTGACTTGGCCAAACAATAATTTCATTGACAAACAAATTACTATTCATGATAGTAAGAATTAACGACTTTTAGTTGTTCTGTTGAGAGTAAGCTATTTACTTTAGTATTTTGCATATTTTCTATAAGAATCTCTTTCCGAGCAACTAAATGCTTGAAAAGATAAAGTGATGTCCCAGCCTCAAAATTCATTTCCCTATCCATTTCTTTAGTTACTTGATTGACTCTAGTCTTACTGGTCTTGAGACGATCTTTTAGGAAAGGTTTTAGGGATTCAAGTTCTTCAAGGGTCATTTCAGAAGTTGGCTCTAACCAATAGGCAGAGTAAAGCCATTCGATATTTTTAGCCAGAAGTTCAGGCACTTCATGCTCGGTCAAAATGCTCCAATCGATCCCTTGCTCTTGGTAATATCGCCGTTCTAGCTCAAACTTCTCGATCACTCGTTTCTTTTCCAATTCTTTGCTCATTTTGAAGGTCCGCGCAACCTCTACTATCTTCCCTTCTTGCTCAACAGAAAGCATAAAATCTGTCGTCAGTACATAAGGAGTACCCGTTTGTGAGCACCGATAATAATTGATGCCCATTTCATCAGCAATTTTTTGTGCTAAATCGAGTTTGAGTAGTGGAAACTGCTCTCTTATATCGCGAATGAACGGTGACCATTCAAAAATGTAAAACAGTAACATTTCCTTCTTCGACAAGAAGTGATGAACTCGGTTGGTTTTCCATCCCGGAGTACGAGTCGAGAGTCCTTTTGAAGTAGAATTGCTGACAGTGATCCAAGGCTTGTAAAGGTCGCCTTTACCCATACCGTAGCCCTCGCTCAGATAACGATCGAGCTTACTTTGCGACCATTGTCCTCTCTGCCTAGCCATCATTTTCTCTTTTACAGGGCTTACTTGTTAAAGTAATAACCTAAGCATACTCTGTTTTCAGAAATTGTTCAACCGTTTTTTCTATTGTTCAACCGTTTTTTCTATTGTCGATCTGTTTTTTTCACTTACAAATAACATAAAAAGCTGACTTGAATTACTCAACTGTAACGGATTTGGCTAGGTTACGAGGTTGATCCACGTCTAAACCGCGCCGTGCTGCAATGTGATAAGAAAGTAGTTGTAAGGGAATCACGGTGACTAAGGGGGAAATGAGTTCTTCTACTTCGGGGACGGGAAGCAAGTTATCAAAGGTTTCTGCTGCTTCTTGGTCGTTCATTACCGTAACGCCGATTAACCGCGCGTCTCTTGCTTTTGCTTCTTGGGCGTTGGATAAGACTTTTTCGTAAACACTACCAGGCATAGCAATGGAAACTACTGGCACTTTACTATCTAACAGCGCGATCGGGCCGTGTTTCATTTCCCCTGCAGGGTAACCTTCAGCATGAATGTAGCTAATTTCTTTGAGTTTTAATGCCCCTTCTAGCGCGATGGGGAAGTTAATGCCACGTCCCACAAAGATAAAGTCTTGGGTTTCTAAAAAGTCGTGAGCGAGTTCTTCAATATAACGTTCTTGGCTTTCTAAAATCAGTTCAATTTGCGCAGGAAGATAGCATAAGTGATCCAAGATTTCTTTGATGCGCTCTTCAGATAAGGTTTGACGGCGATAAGCTAAGTCGAGGGCTAAACAATAAAAGCCAATGAGTTGGGCGGTAAAGGTTTTGGTAGCTGCAACCCCAATTTCGATTCCTGCATGAGTATCAATGACTTGATCCACCATTTGCCCTAAAGTGCTTTCAGGACGGTTGGTAATGCCTAATAAACGGGGCTGAAACTTGCTTTCTAGGGTCTCGCGACGACGTTTTTCTAAGTCTAAAGCTGCAAGGGTATCGGCAGTTTCTCCAGACTGAGTTACGCCAATGGTGAGGGTATTGGCTGTGATGGGCATGGGAGCATAACG
>JAVLCL010000357.1:0-3763 GCA_031580825.1 Halothece sp. Uz-M2-17 | reverse complement strand
ACTGCCATTTGGGTAATTCATGGAGGAGTCTATAAGTGCTAGCATTTCTCGCCCGTAGTCAAACAGAAACGCATCATGTAATTTTTTTTGATGCACACGACCACTTGCTGTTGCTAATCCTTTCTCAATCAATAAGGTTAGGTATTTCTGGCGAAACCACGGTAACTCACGACTACTTAAATTCTGTTTCAGTAGCCATGCAGCCTTTTGAGCAATACCAATCAATTTTTCCACCGTTATTGCACTGTAACTAGAGCTAACTGAAGAAATCGGGCAATTTTCGGAATTGGCAGGGAAATATTCATGGCGATTCATCCCATTCACTGGAATCAAGCTATTTTGTAGGGGTTGAGCATGAGTGGGACAAAATAAAACACCAGGAACTTGATGTAAGCGGTGCCAATAGGATTCCCCGTACTGAGAAAAGTCATCTTGTAAGCAATCAGGGCAAAAACGAAGGAATTGGGGTGTCTTCACTGAACTCGCCATAATTCCGGCTCTCGTGTGAATATTGCCCCCATTGTCCGCTTTCATCGACGCTTGAATCCGATGAGCCCGATCGCGCGATAAAAATGGTTGATAATAAGGAAACAGCGTATGATTTTGAAGGAAACGTTCGGCAGTCCATCCAAAAAGAGGGGGCAAGTTACTGCTCAATGCATTCAAGTGGGAAGGCAAATCAGCAATTGCGATGACCGTGGAAGAACTAAATAATTCCTGTTGAATTCCTTTCGGACTGGTATCGCCAGTTCTAATCTGGTAACGGGCGACAAGGCTATAGAATAGCTCATCAGGATAAGGGAGGGGAAAGAAACTCAGCACAGTGGAAGTTTCGCCTTCAAAGGTTGTATCTTTATTCAAGATAACCCGTAAAGAACCGTCCTTAGTCTCATTCTTTTATTTTAATTGTTGTGGCAATCAACGCCTCAATACATCTAACTGTTCAACACATCTTACCGGAGAAGATAGCAGCGATGATAGCACTCGCTCAACGCCTAGCGACATCTAACTATTCGACACTTTCCGATCGCGAGTTGGGTACTATGGGATTCAGCTATACTTGCTCAACGCCTAGCGACATCTAACTATTCGACACGTTTGGTTTCTCCAACATACAGTAAGAGAGGGATTGCTTGCTCAACGCCTAGCGACATCTAACTATTCGACACGCCACCTCGTAAAATACTGATGGCTTGGTCGTTTCTCGCTCGTTTTGCAAGCACCTCTTGTCTCATCAACTTCAACACCATTTAATCATTTCAAATTAACCTCACGCAGAGGCGATATCTATGATTATCAGGGCATTTCAAGTGTCTACAAGCACCTAAGACGTACCCTTATTCGCTTAAGTTCCCATCTCATAAAATTTTCAGACCGATTTTACCAAACCCCTTTGCGATCAAATTCACGTCCTTGCTAAATGGGCTTAATTACTACCCACGCCCTCTCAGGAGGTTGATTAACACTCAATTCTTGTAACTCATAGCGTTGCCAGCGCGTGCCTTTTGACCCCACATGATCCACCCAATGGGGTAAAGTCAGCCAACCCTCTTCATCTCTAACTAACCACCGACAAGGGACTTCCGTTTCCCCCTCGGAAACAATTGAGACAGCATCGACCAAATCTCGGCTTTCTCCTAAACACAAACTGCCAAAGCGGTCAATTTCGTGAGGTCGGAGGATTGCCGTGAGAGCGCGATCGCGCAAACAAGGAACTGTCTCTTCCTCTCCTTGACGCACCCAAAGCATCAACTCGATGTTGGACAGAATCTCTTGGTAATCAGGGCGTTGATTTTTTTCATCCTCCCTGGGCAAAGTTTTAACCCGATGAAATGTTCTTAACACCACAGACAATTCGGGTTGAGAGAGAAGCGCGATTGCAATTTCTACCCCACAATGGCGATAGCGATCCACCTCTCCCACCAGAGACAGTAACATACCATAAACGGTTGAAGGTGGGGGAACCGGATAAGTGCGAATATACTCCCTTGCTCTTGATTGGCGAAAACAAGCAAAGGGAACTTCTACCTTCAAAGCAATCGTCATTAGAAGATACCTTAACTATTCTGATAGTCCCAAATCACTTTCAATTCTCTCCTTTAAAGCTGCCACAGCTAACTTCACCCCAGGAAAAAGATTCGTTTCTACGCCCTCTAATGTTTCGACAATCGGTCCCCCAATCCAAAGTTCACTGGGATCAATGTCTCCCCGATTAATTTTATCCAGTAATTTGGGAGCGGTGATATTTCCCTCCTCATCTTCCTGAAAGCAATAAAAAAATCGAGGACAAGGATCATGAGTCCATCTCAGCACAATGCTATCCGGGGAAAAATCATAGAGACTGCGACTGTGATTCCCTGCGACACGGGGCAAAGAAATGAGACCATCTAGCGTGGGAAAAATTCGAGATTTCACACTGAGGTGGTTGGGAGTAACAGTAAAGCTAACTTGGTAACAAGTTTCATGAATCTCATTAATATAGATGGAGGTAGAATCCTTCTCTCCACTACTAGCATGAAACATCCGGTCATTTTGATACGGTGTCGTTGAGAGAGCAATTCCCATTTCTAAGGCTGATTTTCGTGCCGTTGTCTTCCCTTTCGTTCTTGTAATCGACCCCTCCTCACTCTTCTCCTGTTTAGCAGCTTCTGTCGTCATATAACCCAAAGTATCGTCATCACTATATTGATGTTCATCATGCTTGCCTTTAAAGTGCCAAGTGGGAATTGGTTTAGCATCAGCATCAAAAACACGATTCACGGATTCATTAATTAGTTGCAAATAATATCTGAAAGCAAAGCGCATTGCTTCTGCAGAAACAATGGTGTGCTTTTGTCCATGCCAAGAGACTGTCTGTAACGGCGCCAAATTTCCTTTGCTTTCACCGCGATAATTCCCAGCTATCCCTCGGGAAGTCACAAAATTGCCAAATAGATGAAGCATGGTTTTGCTTTTAACTCATGTCATACATACCTATGACTCAGTTGAGGAATCATTTGTTTCTTGCGATTGAGCCTCTTGTTGTTGGGAAATGGGATAACTAGCAATTGCAAGGAAGACTAAATCTTGACAGAGCTTCCAATCTGCTTGTCCAGTTGTCACTGGCATGAGTTCTTCCCAATGTTGTTGTAACAGTTTGGGATGTCCTGCCTTGACCCAAAAGCGAACCATAAATTCTCTGAATTGGCTTGGGCTTTGACAATTCTCTAATTTTCTAAGTATGTCTTCATTTTCCCGCTGAATCCGAGGATATTCTCCTTCACTGGTCTTGGCATAAATCTGAGCATAAATATATTGCAGTGCCTGATGGCAAACTTTCACTAATAGAATCTGTTGCTCGTTGCTTAACTGAATTTTCTCTATCATCTGCCTTAATCCTTTTCCCTCCTGAAATAGTCGTCGCAAAAAAAAGTAATGTGTTTCCGAATCGAATTGAGCCACTTGCTCTAGAAAATCTGACCACCAAGGAACTCCAGCAATTAGATTATTGCTGATGATCTCTCGAAAATAGTTATAGTGGACTTTTCCCGAAAAAAACAATTGCTCTCTTGGAAAGCATTGACACAATTGTTGATAAAATTTCGCCATCGATTCCGTTATAGAAATGGTTGTTGCATTGGTTATGGTCTTTTGTTGAGATGACCAAGGAATCTTCCCAAACACAAGCATTTCAAATCGTTTAGGGAGTGTCGCTGAAATCCCACACTCTTTCAAAAGCGCTTCTGCTGAACAAGAGGCATAGAAACTGTAGTAATCTCTATTG
>JAVLCL010000356.1:0-3792 GCA_031580825.1 Halothece sp. Uz-M2-17 | reverse complement strand
CTCTTGAGCTAATACATGGCGAAATTGAGCTAAGTCTGCTTTGAGTTGTTTAGCAAGGACTTGTTGTTGTTCCGCAGTCAGTGTCCGTTGTTGATGCGCTGCTTTTAGGCTTTGCTCCGTACTGGCTTCTAAATCGTTAATAAATTGAGTTAATTCTTGTTCTAATTTTTGCCCCATTTGTTGACGACTTTCATAAGTTCCTCTCAAAAAAGTCGCTGTATTTTGAGCTAAATTATTATGAAATGTATTCAATTCTGAGTGTAATTTCTCAGTTTCAGCAACCCGAATCTCTTGCTGTAATTGTAAATTCTCTTGGATAGTCGAACGGTTTTTTTGGATTTCTGCTTGACGCTGACGAATTTCGGCTTGTCGTTTTTGGGCTTGTTGTTCCCACTGTTCTCGTAAAGATACCATGAGTTGAGTTTCCCGAAACTAATTAATAAATGATTAGGAAACCCAAGCACAGAAACTTGAGTCTCCCAATGATGATTAACAACGAATAAATGACTTATTCTGCAGGAACAGCAGCAGAGGAAGTTAAACCAACTGCTTCTGCATATTTGAGGTAAGTTTCTACAGAAGCAACAACAACTCGAGCTTCCACTGCGAGTAATTCAATTCCGACTAAGGAAACTCGTACCCACAGATCAACCACTACACCTTTATCTAAGATCCGATCAACGACTTCTCCGAGACTGGAGGAAGAATTAGTTTTTTCAACAGCCATGATTTTTCTCAGTAATTTTGACTACAAAGAATCAAGAAGTAATTTACTCCCCTATCTGTGACTACTATCATATTTTTTATTTGGATCTATGTCAACAGTTTTGAAATTAATTAAGCGTTAATTTCTCTTAAACTTAAGGGGAAGTTAGCCATTGAAAATCTTGATATTTTTACTGAACCTATTATTGACAAAAAAAGACATTTATTGGGCAAAAACAAGTCTAATCAGGGTTCCTTAATCATTATTCGCGTTTTTTCGATGAGATTTCGCTTCAGTAAAGATACTTATTGAAATTAAGATCACAATTAACGGCAAAGGAGAATTAATTTGATCTCCTTTCTGGGGAAGGGATAGATTAGATAGAACAATCTAAGTGTAACCTGATGACGTAGAGATTGTATTCTAAAAACACAAATAATCGACAATAAATTGCTTAAATATGTTATATACGTACTGTTTTATATCTTCTCCAGCGAAGATACTCTCCTTACCGCAAGGTTTCAGGGGAGAGTTGCAGATGATAGAGAATCGCGCGATCGCTGCAGTGGTCGAACCGGATCTTCCCAAAGCAGAATTAGAAGAAGACGATCAAAAATTAGTCCAAGCAGTGGTACACCATGATTGGGTGATCTGTGAAATCTTCAAAGCGGTACCGGTGCTTCCCCTCCGATTTGGGACTTATTTTCGAGATGAAACAGATTTACACTCTCATTTAGATGCTTCCCACCGAAGCTACCAGCAAACGTTAACCGCATTAACCGGAAAAGTAGAAGTAACCCTCAAGCTGACACCCATCCCCTTTTCCGAAGAACGTTCTTCTTCAACAGAAAAAGGAAAAGCCTATTTAAAAGCTAAAAAACAACAGTATCAGCAACAAAAGAATTATCAACAGCAACAACAAGCAGCCCTAGCAACATTTCAGGAAGAGATTAAAAAAACTTATTCCCAGATGGTTCATGATGAACCTAAAGAAAATACTGAACGCTTTTATTTTCTCATTGACAACGAGAGATTTTCCAACTTTTGGCAAGAGATCGAGCAATGGAAACCAACCTTATGCAGTTGGACAATAAACATCAGTGAGCCCCTCCCGCCTTATCATTTTCTTTAACCCTTTCCAGAGAGCAATGGCATAATACAAAAAAATAATGATTTTCCTCTTGGAAATAGAACCGATAACCATGACTAACGAACAAATCTTTCCTGAAGATTCAGCTGCAACAGCGCAAGCCATTAGTGACAAAATTGCAGAGTGGTGGCGCGATCCAGTACAGAGTGAACTCACGACAGAAGACATCACACAATTGATTCAGCAGTTATCCGGTCCACCTGCTGTTTGGTCTTATATCCCAGAAGATGAGCCCTATGACTCAATGGAGGCTTGGTGTGAGGGAGAACTAAATTGTGACCCAGATAGTTTTTTAGAAAAAGTCGGATCGATTGTCGGGGAAGAAGTTATCAGTTCGTTGCGCGATCGGCGTTTATCCGCAATTTTTCGACCTCTGTCTTAAAACCGTTATTTTTCAAGCAAAGTCGTTTTTAGAAATTTTCTAGCAATTCAAATTTCAGGGGAACATTATTGCGTACTTAAGCGTCACCGTCACTAATAACTGCAAATCGTAGTCTAGGGGCTATCCTCAAGTTGGATCTCTAATTCATACGCTTGAATGTTACCCTTGTCTTTCGATCTCGGTAGTAGAATATTATTTTTCTACGATCTCAACCTCTATGACATCGTAAGGAAAAAATAATCTACTTTTTTCGAGGAAAACGAAGATACACAAAGGATTTTAACGATCCGTCTCATGTCTAGGTAACTTGAATTGGAAAAATTACTGGGAAGTCCTTGCTTTAATGACACAGTAGTGATAAGATATGACGCAACTGGCAATCAAATTCATTTTTTTATCATTTATTATCAGTGTAAACACTTACTAAACATAAGTGGTTTCTATTTACTCTAGGGTAAACATCTACTAGAATTTAGTAGCCTTTAATCTATTACGAGGAGTGCAATTTTATGTCTCAATTAATCGACCTCAACGACACTATTCCAGGAGTAGAAGGGAATCAGGACGATGGATTCCAAGCTGACTTAGATAATGACAGTGGTATCCAAGATTTAGGAGAAAATGATGTCATAAGAGGATCCGATGGCAGTGACCGTGTGTCCATCCTAACTCCAGAAGGTACTGGAGCTAGCGTTGAACTTGGTGGCGGTGATGACAGCTATAACGGTACTCCTGCTGACGAAGAAAACTCTGAAATCCAAAACCGGGATGTTGATGGCGGTGACGGGAATGACACCATTCAAGCTGGTGGTCAAGAAGCTGCTAACTTCTCCGGCGGTACTGGAGATGACCTCATCGTTGGTGGTCGCTTTGCTGATACCCTGACTGGGGATGCTGGTGATGACACCATTCAAGGTGGTAGCGGTGACGATACCATCAAAGGCGGTGAAGGCGCAGATACGCTGACTGGCGGTCCTGGCGCAGATGTCTTCCAGTATGAGCTTGCTGACCTTCCTGATGAAGGTAGTGACGCGACTGACTTGATTACTGACTTCGATGTCAATGAAGATACACTAGAGTTCGGAGAAGACATCGACACTGATCTCTTGTCAGTTGCTCAAGAGGGTGACAATGCAGTCATCTCTTATGACGGCACAGAAATCATTGAGTTAGAAGATGTTGATTCTACTGAGGACGACTTTGAAATTTTCTAAGTTGATGTCCTAATTCATTGAAAGTCGCTAAAATCTGATCAAAGAGAAAGGGGTATCGTCGGAGATGCCCCTTTCTCCTTAATGACAAGATACTATGATTTCTGCTGAGTTTTCCCTGCCAAGTGGTCATTTAGGAGCAACTTATTTTTCCTTAGGCGAATCATTAGAAGCTCAAGGAAAAGTAGATGACGCAATTCGGGCTTACCAACAAGCCTTACAAGTAACCCCTGATCTCGGTGTTGCTCATGGTGCTTTGGGACGGTTGTTACGAGAGCAGGGTCAAAGAGAAGCAGCGATCGCGCATTATAAAAAGGCAATTGACCAAGATCCTCAGCAGTGG
>JAVLCL010000355.1:0-3801 GCA_031580825.1 Halothece sp. Uz-M2-17 | reverse complement strand
TCCCAGAGATTCTGGCTTTGTTGTTGCTGTAAGGTGGTTGTCATTTGGGATATAATTCCGTTTTGAATCTAAATGAGACGCTTTTGTTTAACGCCTTGAGTTAACTATAAGGCAATTGTTTCGATTTGTAAAGTTTCTTCACGTCAATTTAAGATTTCTCTCTCTTAAGGATTAGCCGGGGGGCCACTGCATAGAGCGACCTCCTAAAATGTGAAAGTGCATATGGTCAACGGTTTGACCGCCATCAGAGCCATTATTGAGAACGACGCGATAGCCGTTTTGTAACCCTGCCTCTGTAGCCACTTGCTTAACAATCAGTAATAAATGTCCAAGGAGGTCTTGATCCGCTGCTTCTGCGGAAGCGAGTTGAGGAATCGGCTTTTTGGGGATGACTAAGATATGGGTTGGGGCTTGGGGATTAATATCTTTAAAGGCAAGCGCGCGATCGTCTTCATAAACGATATCGGCGGGAATCTCACGGTTAATGATTTTGCTAAAAATTGTGTCACTCATAAACAATGGATCAAAATGCAAAGTGAACTTTCGTGTTTAGATTGTTTGACGCTCCACCTCCCTACGCTTCGCGCTTTGGGAGGAGATTCTTGGTTCATCACCCAGATTTAACTGAGCAGGACTCATCCAACCCAGCCAGTGACCCGAACTCCCCAAGCATATAAGTTTCGGTGCGCCCCACCGTACTTAATCCCAGTTGCAGAATGTTTAGACTCGCATTCACGTCTCTATCTTCAACATAATTGCAATGAGGACAGACATGAGTACGAGTGGATAGTCCCTTTTGTACCTTTTCGCCACAGTTAGAACAGTTCTGAGACGTATTGTAGGGAGGAACAGCAATAGCTATCTTCCCATACTTATCAGCGAAATACTCTAACCATTGGCGAAAAGTTGACCATCCTGCATCACTAATCGACTTGGAAAGATGTCGGTTTCTAACTAACCCTCTCACATTTAAGTCTTCGTAGGCAATACAGTCGTTTGACTGAACATAACGGAGTGCTACTCTCTTAGCGAACTCTTCTCGCTGCCGACTTACTCTTAAATGCTTACGGGCGTACCGACTTCTAGCTTTTCGATAGTTTTGGGATTGAGGTTGTCCTTTACGAAACTTTTAATTGCTCTAAGAACCCTCTCAACCGCAATTTGACAAGCATGAGAGTTAAGAGCCTTAACAAAATCAAACTCTTCTCTCAGTTGTGTGTTATAGCGAAATAGCTCGGTTTTGCCTACTCCTCGATTGTCCATCCAGTAGCGCAAGACTTTATTCCGCACGAATTGGGTAGTGCGGATTGCTTCTTCAATGGCTTGAATTTGGGCTTTAGCTGGTTTGACTTTGTATTCGAGAATAAACATTTTGACACCGAGCCATGTAGTATCAAGTTATAACACATGCACTAATGAAGCCGTCCTTCTAGGACAGCGGAGCTTTAGTCCGGAGCGAAGGTGAGGACAGCTTGAATCCTGCTATTATCGGTCATAGGGATACATCAAATTATCATCACGACTTTAAAAAATGAATATCCTCCGCCAAGGGAGGATTAAGAAAAAAGGTATTGAAACGCTGATGAAGCTATTTCACTGCGCTTAGGATATCGTCAGCATGAGTGCTGGTATTGACATTACTATCAACGTAGCTAATGTTTCCTTGACCATCAATAACATAAGTAATACGCTTAGAAACTGCTCCGCCATCTGCGTCGTAGGCTTGGGTAATCGTCCCATCGACATCAGCAAGTAGGGTGAAGGGCAAACCATACTTCTCTTTAAACATTTTATGAGAAGCCTCATCATCGCGACTGACACCTAAAACCACCATTTCTTGGTCTTCGTATTTTTGGTAGTTATCGCGGAAGCTTTGCGCTTCTTTCGTGCAACCTGGGGTGTCATCTTTGGGGTAAAAATAAAGAACGACGGTTTTTCCTTTAAAGTCAGAGAGAGAAACCGTGTTACCGTCGCTATCTTTGGTTGTAAAATCAGGAGCTTTTGTACCAACTGCAAGTGCCATAAGTCTAATTCTTAAGTTAAATTTCGCTTACAATCAAGATTTTGATTCTTCTTGTTGCTGTTTACGAGACGAAAAGAGTCCCGATTTCATTACATTCGAGAATAGCATAGTTGCGCCAGTGGTTAACAGGAAGAGGACTCCCAGCCCGTTGAGTAACACATAAATCCCTTTCAATTCATCGCCAAGATATTCTCCTTCATGGATGACCATTAAGAAGTGAGCTTGATCGCGGGTAAAGCCGAACCAATCTTTCGATAACCGATAGGAAACCCCAGTAATTGCGGTAATGATCAAAGGGAGAATCATAATTCCAGCTAAACGTCGATGCCATTCTCGAAATTGTTTACGCCAATTCATACTTGCCTTAACCTAGAACACATCTTTTCCTTAATAGCATTTTCTGAATGGGTTGATGGTTGTCGGTGAACATCAGATGCTTTCATTGTTTGAAGGGCGAATTGCCATTCGCCCCTACCCACTACACTTGCAAAATTAATTGCTCACGATGAGCATGGTTTAACTGCAATTCCATCTCTGTAACTTGTTCTAGCATATAGACAAAGTGTTCGGGATTAAGTAGCGTTCCATCATTGCGACAACTTCCGAGATAACGCAGTTTTGCGGTGCATTGATCCAATTGCTCAACGAAAGAGAACTCAAATGCGCGATCGCGCAGATTTAAGGTTTTCTTTTTCCCTGATTTGGTTGTTTTTTCCCACAAGATTTCCTCACGGTTAAATACAGCTTGTAACGCTGCTTGCCATTCGGATTCTGAAACAGGGGTTTGTGCTTCTACCGTAACGAAATACTCGGCTTTTTCTAACAAGCTGGTTGCCGAATTTTTCAAACTAACCGATTCCACAGACTCGATATTAATCCCAGTGGGGAGTTGTTCGGAAAGTTGTTTCTCAAATGCGTCTAAATCATAGTTTTCTTTGAGATCAAAATCGACAATTTCCCCACTACTACTCATTCCCAAAGAAAGGGCGTTAGCAATACTAATCCGCGGTCCCGGATGATAACCGCCCGTGAAGGAAATAGGCAGTTTTGCCCGTCGCACAGCGCGATCAAAGAGACGCACTAAATCTAAATGACTGACGAGGCGCATTTTGCCTTCCTTGCTAAAGCGCACCCGAATCCGTTGTTCTCGGGTTTGATCCGGTTGGAAATGTCCTTCAAAGGTAGGGATTTCTGGCGGTTCAACTACAATATTATGACCGAAATCGATCCCGCAAACCCCACAATGGGAACAACCGGCATAGGAACAATCGGGAACCGTGGCTGCTTCTAAGGCGCGTTTTAAGTCCTCTTTCAGCCAGTTTTTATCAATGCCAGTATCCATATGATCCCAAGGCAACGGCGCATCTAACCGGTCATTTTGCGTGCCACTCGCCATGGTTTCCCAATCCCATTCGCCATTCTCCACTTGGCGATATTTCCAGTCTAAACCGGCATCAGCAATGGCAGTTTCCCAAGCATTATAGGCTTTTTCTAAACTTTCCCACCAAGCATCCATACCGGCACCGAGTTCCCAAGCGCGACGAACCACTGGCACCAAGCGGCGATCTCCGCGTCCGACAAAATCTTCCATCGCCGAGATGCGAACGTCGGTAAAGTTCACTTTCACCCCTTTCATCCGCCGAAACTCATCTCGGAGTAAGTCTTGTTTGCGGATAAACTCAGAAGTTGAGACAGAATGCCACTGGAACGGCGTGTGGGGTTTGGGAGTAAAGTTGGAAATGGTGACATTAAAGTCAAGTCGTTTGCGTCCTTTCAAC
>JAVLCL010000354.1:0-3827 GCA_031580825.1 Halothece sp. Uz-M2-17 | reverse complement strand
GGAGAAGTCTTTGCAGAATTAAAACGCGCCCCGCAACGCTTAGAGCAAGAAATTGCAGCGATTGAGGGAGTTGCACAAGTTCAAACGCGGATTGTGGCTAATGTGACTCTGGATGTACCAGAGTTAGATGAACCGGCAAGCGGACGCTTAATTTCTTTACCGAGACATCGTGCAGGAATGCTCAATGATTTATTTATTCGGCATCCTGGGGAGTATCCTGATCCGCAACAGCCAGAGGAGGTGTTAGTGAGTGAAGCCTTTGCCAAAGCCAATGATCTACAACTGCAAGATAAAATTGGCGCAATTTTGAATGGACGCTGGCAAGATCTAGAAATTACGGGGATTGCCCTCTCTCCTGAATATGTCTATGCCGTTTCTGGTGGGGGGAGTCTCTATCCGGATGATCAACGCTTTGGGATTATTTGGGTCAATGAAAGTGCTTTAGCTAATGTTTTTAATCTCGATGGGGCGTTTAATAGTGTTGTGTTAACTTTAACCCCCAGTGCCAATGAAACTGCTGTGATTGCGCAACTGGATCATCTACTTGAACCTTATGGCGGATTAGGGGCGTATGGAAGAGATGATCAAGTGTCTCATCGCATTATCAGTGATGAAATCAAAAGTTTAGAAGTCTCTGCGACGATTCTTCCTACGCTCTTTCTCGCGATCGCTGCTTTTTTGTTGCACGTTTTGCTATCTCGCCTCATTGCAACGCAACGACAACAGATTGCAGTATTAAAAGCCTTTGGCTATCGTAATCGACAAGTGGGTTGGCATTACCTTAAATTTATCCTGTTTGTTTTCAGTGCAGGGGCAGTTTTAGGAGTTGGATTAGGATTACAACTGGGATACGGCTTAACAGAAATTTATACCGATTTTTTCCATTTCCCCTTATTGCGTTACGAAGCGGGTTTACCGTTAGTAGTTGCTGCATTATTCGTTAGTGGTGGGGCTGCTTGTATTGGCGGTTTAATTGCAGTTCAAAGCGCGATCGCGCTCCCTCCTGCCCAAGGAATGCGACCAGAACCCCCCGCAACGTTTCGACCCACTCTCATTGAACAATTGGGCTTACAACAGTTCTTTTCTCCCGCCGGACGGATTATTTTACGCAACCTAGAACGTCGTCCGTTTCGCGCTGGTTTATCCATTTTAGGAATTGCAGTAGCAGTGGCAATTCTCCTCACTGGCTTCTATTTGCAAGATGCCATGAACTGGCTGATGACAGTGCAGTTTCAGGTCATTCAACGAGAAGATGTCACCTTAATTTTTAATGAACCCCGTTCTCAACGCAGTCTTTATCACCTGAATCATTTCCCTGGCATTCTTTATACAGAAGAATTTCGGATGGTTCCAGTCCGTCTGCGTCACCAACATTATCAACATCGCCTTGCTATTACCGGTTTACCTTTAGAAGGGGAATTGCGCCAACTCATTGATCGACAATTGAAGACAGTTCCCTTACCCCCAGAAGGGCTAGTCTTAACCAGTAAACTCGCTGAAATTCTTCATGTACAACCTGGGGATTTTGTTCAGGTAGAAGTTTTAGAAGCAGAACAACCGAAACGACAGTTGCAAGTAACAGGCTTGGTGGATGAAATGATTGGTTTATCCGCATATATGAATATCGACGCTTTAAACCGAATGATGCGGGAAGGTCGCACGATTTCTGGGGCTTATGCGATTATTGATCACGCGCAAAAAGATAAACTGTATGGTCAATTAAAACAAACCCCTGTGATTGAAGGAGTTTCTTTTCGGGATGCACTGATCAAAAGTTTTCAAGAAATTAGTGGAGAAAACATGAAAATAATGACCGGAATTCTGGTTGTATTTTCCTGTATTATTACCTTTAGTGTGGTGTATAATTCTGCTCGGATTGCCCTTTCTGAACGAGAGCGTGAGTTAGCCAGTTTAAGGATTATGGGCTTTACCCAAACTGAAATTGCTTTGATTTTATTGGGAGAACAAGGGATTCTCACCTTATTTGCGATTCCAGTTGGGATTGGTTTTGGGATGGGCTTATCGGCATTGATGGCACGAGCCTATAATTCAGAATTGTATCGTTTGCCCTTTGTTATCAGTCGCACTACCTACGGCTTGACAACAGTCACCGTCATTATTGCCGGTCTAATTTCAGGGTTTATCATTTATCGCCAATTACAAAAACTCGATTTAATTGCCGTTTTGAAAACCCGAGAGTGACCAGTTTTTCAAACTCACTTCTAGTAAAACTTTTCAGTAACAAAATGTGTCGGTAAATGTTATTGGTTCTTGGTTCTTAGTTCTTTGAGAAGTACATTAACAAATAAGGAATCAGCAACCAAGATTCAGAGATCCTCTGTATCTCTGCGGTTCAATTTCTCTAGTATCATGAAACTTTCACAGTTACGTCCTCCATTCTTCCGCTCTCAAGAAAGCTCAGAAAATGGTGTCACTCCAGCTAGGAAACGCTTTCGACCTTGGTGGTATATTCTGGGCGGGTTAGGGATAACCGGTGCTGTTGTCTTCTTATTTCGTCCCACTCCGGTTCAAGTGGATGTTGCTACAGTTCAACGAGAAAAACTATCTGTAACGATTATCGAAGAAGGAAAGACCCGAGTGCGCGATCGGTATGTGGTCTCTGCACCTGTGGCTGGCTATTTGCAGCGTCTTGATCTAGAAGAGGGAGATCAAATTACCGCTGGAGACATCATTGCTCAAATTGATCCGCTCATTCTCGACAGTGAAGTGCAATCTCTACTTGCTGAAATTGAAGCTCTCAAAGCAGAAAAAACTGGGGTTGCAACCCTCCGCCCCAAAAGTGCTGCCCTTGCCCAAGCTGAGGCAACGATTTCCGCCACAGAAACCCAAATTTCCGCTTCACAAGCAGTGATCGAAGAACTCAAAGCCCGATTGCAACAAGCGAAACACGATCGCGCACGTGCCGAATTTCTCCGAGAACAAGGCGCAATTTCAGAACAGGCTCTAGAGTCTTCCCAACTCAATGAAACCGCGATCGCGCAAAGTTTAGCCGTCGCCCAACAAGAACTGAACCGCGCCCAAGCGGAACGCCAACGGGCAAAAGCGCGTCGGGAAGAACTAGAAGCAGAACAACAAGATCCAGACTATCTTCTCAGCGTATATGACGCACAAATTCGGAGTTTAAAAGCTCAACTCGCAGAACGAACGAATCGCGCCCAACGCACTAATATTAATGCTCCTGCTGAAGGTCAAGTATTACGAATTCACCAAGAAAGTGAACAATATGTAGAAGCAGGGTTACCCTTATTAGAAATTGGCAATCCCCAAGCTCTTGAATTAGTTGTGGATGTTCTTTCCAGTGATGCCATTGCGATTGAACCTGGCGATCGCGCTCTCATTGAACAATGGGGAGGAAATCAGCCATTAGTTGGAACAGTCAGAAGAATTGAACCGGCAGCCTTTACCAAAGTGTCCGCCCTGGGAGTTGAAGAACAACGGGTGAATGTCATTATTAATTTTTCTGAGATTCCCCCCAATTTGGGCGATCAATACCGCGTCGAAGCGCAAATTATTACCTGGGAACAAGACAATGTCTTACAAGTTCCCATTAGTGCTTTATTTCGTTGTGAACAAGGATGGTGTGTCTTTGTCGCAGAAAATCAAAAAGCGCAACGCACAGCAATTGAAATCGGAAAACGCAATAATCGGGCTGCTCAAGTCCAGTCAGGTTTAGAGGAAGGAGAACAAGTCATTCTCTATCCCTCCCCAGATCTGGAAAACAATACAATCGTAACGAAGACATCAGCCATGAGTGAACTACCGAACGCTGAATCAAAGATTACAGCGTCGGCTTCCTACCCAACAGA
>JAVLCL010000353.1:0-3846 GCA_031580825.1 Halothece sp. Uz-M2-17 | reverse complement strand
GGATTTTACTCGATTATGGCGATGTCATTGCTCACATTTTACTGCCAGAAGAGCGAGATTTTTACGGTATCGAAGCCTTTTGGGGACACGCAAAACGCATTGACTTTGAAACGGTTCAACAAGCAGAAGCAGGTTAGGTTGCATGAGAGATTTATCCCCATCTCAGCCTTGTCCCGTTCCTCGGGAACAACTTCCTCTTAACGAATATGAACAACTGAAAACATCTTGGCCCTTCCGCTGGGTGACCTTCAGTCGGTTGGCATATAGTCGCAAGCTGGTATGGACATGGGGTTGGGGGTGGTTACTAGCGGGACCGCTAACTGCAGCTAGTTTTCCCATTCAGACTCATCCCTTAGAATTTTTCTGCTGTGGCGCACTGGGAGCAAGTTTATTAGTTGTGTTCATGGTAGTGAGATTATATTTAGGATGGTCTTATATTCGGACTCGTCTCAATAAAGCAGAGATTCCCTATGAAGAGTCAGGCTGGTACGATGGACAAACTTGGGAAAAGCCAACAGCAGTTTTAGAGCGCGATCGACTGGTGGTTTTTTATCAAATTCAGCCCATCTTTCAACGCTTACAGATGACAGTGGGAATCTTGATTGGTCTCAGTGCGATTGATCTGGCTGCTTGGCAACTCCTCACTTCATTTTTTCTAAATTAAGCAATCATTTATGAGCAAAAAACGGACGCAAACCCCAGAAGTCGAAGTTCATCTCCTGCGAGAAGGAATTGTTGAATCTCTCCACCAAGTTCATGCCCTAGTTTGTGATGATCGAGGGCGAATCTTATCCTTTGCAGGAAATTGTGAAACAGCTTGTTTTATTCGCTCGTCTCTCAAGCCTTTTCAAGCCCTGCCAACGGTTAAAAGTGGTGCCTTTGAACAGTTTCAACTCACAGATAAAGACCTTGCAATTATGTGCAGTTCCCACCAAGGAACAGTGGAACAAGCACGACAAGTGTTTAATATTTTGTGGCGTGCTGATATTGAACCCACGGCTTTACAGTGTCCCATTCCCGTAGGAAAACGTAGCCCTCTCGAACATAACTGTTCTGGAAAACACGCGGGAATGCTAGCTGCTTGTCAGCAAAATGGTTGGTCGCTTAGTCAATATCTCCGCTATCGTAGCCCGATTCAAGAATTAATTCTCAAAAGTGTTGGGGAATTGTTACAGATGCCTGGTGCAGAGTTTATTGGGGTTCAAGATGATTGCGGTGCGCCCACCTACTTTATGCAGCTTTCTCAAATGGCAACCCTCTATGCTCACCTTTCCTCGGGAGATGACTTATATTTAGAACGAATCAGTCGTGCGATGATCCATTATCCGGAACTAATTGCAGGAGAAGGTTCATTTGATACGGAATTGATGAGAGCGAGCAATGGAGAGTTAGTGAGTAAATCCGGTGCAGAAGGGGTACAGTGTATTGGTCGCATTGGGGAAGGGATGGGCTTAGCGATTAAAGCCCTTGATGGCTCAAAACGAGCGAAATACGCGACAGCCATTCATCTTTTAATGCAAATGGGTTGGATTAGTCCCAGTGTATCTGAGAGTTTAGCTGAAAAGTTTATGAGTCTTGCTGAATATAAACGCTTAGAGGTGGTCGGAGAATTAACCTTTGTTTAGAGTTCATTGTAACTCGCGCATTTTGGCTTGCACTTGCTGTTTCAGTTGCGAATTTGATTGAACTTCTGCTGTAATCTGGTTGAATTCTGAAACGGTTAAGTTGTTTTGTTCAACAATTGCCTTAGATTCATTACAGTAATTGACAATTAACGATCGCGCTTGTGAAGGTAAGTTTTCATAGCTGGCTGCACTGTTACAAGCAATACTCGGAATTTTGTTGGAGTCTAAGAAGGTTTCAATTTCCTGCAATGTCTCTTGACGTAACGGCTCAATCGCGAGAACAACTTTCGCGTAATTTTCTAACGTTTCCTCACTATAATTTTGTGCTTGAGCAACAGAACTAATGGATAATTGTTGCCCATGTAATAAGCGATTGCTGAGTAGATCGAGTCCGGTTGCTGAAAAAAGCAAAGTGCTCGTTACCAAGATAACTTTAATCAAGTGTGAGTGAGGGCGTGTCATAAGTGAGTAATAATATAGATCGAAATCAACTTGCTGTTAAGAGAATTATCGGTTCTCGACTATGAGACGATTCGGAAAATTAAAAAGTTTCTGCAACTTGCTTCAGAGGGGGAGAATCATTTTTCGGTTAGAAGTTTAAGTGAATCAGTCAAGACAGAGAGAGAAAGCACGAATTCGTGACTAATAACCTTGAAACACTTGACAGAGTTGAACAATTTGGGCTTGCAGAGTCATTTCAGCCGGTTCTCCTCGTTTGAGTTGAGTTTCTAAGCTTAAGAGAATGGGGAAAGCATTTAAAAATTGCTGTACTGACAATGACTGCACCTCTTGGCGCAAAAAGTAAATCCGCTTGGGGTTATTCACTTCTGCTGCCTTTGCAATCAAAGAGTTATCCCTCTCTCCTTGTTCTATTTTGAGTTTAATCCAAAACCAAGTCCGAAATTGCCCCACCAAAACCGCAACAATTTTTAAAGCCGGTTCATTACGGTTCAATAACTCAGTGACAAGTTGTAGAGCTTGGCTTGTATTTCCCTTACTAATCGCCTTTGCTAATTGTAAACTATTGTGGGTGCTTGCACTCACCAGTTGCGCGATCGCGCTTTCATCAAGAGCAACATTGTTTCCGATTGCATAAAGAGATAATTTTTCTAACTCTTGAGACAACAAGCGAGTGTTATTGCCAACAGCTTCTGCTAACCGTTCTTTCGCGGATGGGGTGAGTTGGACCCCTTTTTCCTGAGCAATGGTTTCCACTTGGGCTAAAAGCTCTTCCGTTTTCCACGGGGGAATGACTGCAAACTCTTTAATGACCGCATATTGCTTTAAAACTTTGGTTGATTTTAAACGTCCATCCGGTTTTTTATCACTGGTAAAAAGAAGATGAGAGCTTTCAGGAAGTTTGGGCAATGTGCGCTCTAACTCCGATAATAGCTCACTAGAGCAACGCTGACCCAAGGTCGTATTCATTACCCATACCAGACGACTTCCCGCCCCAAATGGAGGGGTTAACGCCTGATAGAGAGCTTCTGTAACTGCCTCTGGTTTATCCCCAGCAATCACATCTTCGTTAAACTCTCCCCATACCGGATCAACCACTTGTTGTCGCAAAGCAGTTACCGCTTGGTTTAGACGATATGCATCTTCTCCCCAAAAAAAATAGATTGGCATAATTTAGTCATTAGTCATTCGTTATTTGGTAACCGGTCACTGATAACCGATAGCTGGTAAATGGTCACTTTTTCCTTTAATGTGGTGATATAAGGGTTAGTAGGAGATCAATTAGCCTTGGACGAAGCCTATCAAACGTATGTCGAACAAGTCGGACGATTGTCGCAACCAAGTTTCTATCCGACACAGTTAAAGAATATTCAAGAGTCCCCAAAGTTCCAACGGGATGAACAGGGAAGAGTAGAAGCGCGTGCTTTCCCTGGATATAGTGTCGTTACCCCTCCTTATGAGGAGGATCCAGGAAATGAGGGCTTTTATCATCATTTAGCACAAACTCAGAAACGACTGTTAAGTCAACTGCCCCAAGATTTTATTTTACCAGTTCCACCTCAGAGTTTTCATGTTACTCTTGCCGATTTAATTTGGGGAAATCAATTTGAAACAGCAGTTGAGAAAAATCCAGAATTTGAAACCCAACTGCGAAAACAAATTGCGACCAGTTTTGAACAATATCAACAACAAAATTATGTTGCTAAACCTTTGCAGTGGCAACTTTTAGGATTAATTATTCGCCCTCGCGCGATCGTTGTTG
>JAVLCL010000352.1:0-3852 GCA_031580825.1 Halothece sp. Uz-M2-17 | reverse complement strand
CTTGACTCCTCCCAAAAGCGGGGAACTGTTAGACTTTTTTGGGGGATTAATTGATTTAAGATCGCGCTTGGTGCGAGTGCTTCATCCCAATAGTTTTATTGAAGATCCCACACGGATTTATCGTGCAGTGAAATTTGCCGTTCGTCTTGGCTTTGACATTGAACCGCAAACAGAAGATTATATTCGTTACGCGATCGCGAGTGGAGTTTATGATCGCTCTCGTCTTGAAAACAGCAAAGCCCCAGCCTTGCAAACGCGCCTGAAAGCAGAACTGAAATATATTTTAGAATCACCTTATTGGCGACCTGCTCTGAAATTATTATCAGATTTAACCGCCTTACGCTGTCTGCATCCCCAGTTAGAACTCGATGAACGTCTCTGGTGGCAAGTCCGACTCCTCGGACGATGTTTACAACGGTTTGACCCTCAACAGACTCTCACTCACTGGCAAATGCGGTTAGAAGCAATTCTTGCCTATCTTCCCACAACAGAGGAACGAGTTGCTGTTGCCACTCAGTTAGAACTTCCCAACGATAGTATTAAACGGCTGAAACAATTAGAGACGGCAAAAGAAACCATTATTGCTCACTTATCTCAAGATTTGCCTCCCCAAGAAGTCCTGCACCTCTACAGGACATTATGCCAACAACGTGCTGATTTGTTACAACAACCCCCAAATGAAATCGAAATCCCAGTGAAACAGACACTTTTGACAGAAGGATATCGTCCTAGAAACCTAGTTAAAACGTTACAGTCTTATAAATTACCAATATTGGTTTTAACAGCTGTTCAAACTCCCCGCAAAGCGAGACGACGGATCTGGCAATATCTCACCTATTGGTCACAAATCAACGCTCCTTTAAATGGAAATGATCTCAAAGCCTTGGGATATAAACCCGGACCGCAATATCGCGAAATTTTAGAAAGTTTATTGGATGCAATCCTCGATGGCGTGATTCAAACTAAAGCAGAAGCAAAAGTTTTTCTGACCCAGAATCATTCACCACACTCATGATAACTGATACTTATATATTAACATGACTGCATAGTTAAAGAAATTAAGATAAAATAAAACTAATATTAAGAATTGAGTCCTTTATTAAGAATTATTACCTACTGTTATGTCCCAACTTGATCAAACCTCTCCTGAAACGCTTGGCTTAGTTGCAGACTACTTTAAAGTTTTATCAGAAGTGAGTCGCCTTCATATTCTCAATTGTTTACGGGAAAAACCGATGAATGGAAAACAACTTGCAGAAGCCACTGGTTTAGGACAGGCAAATCTTTCTAAACACTTAAAAGTTTTAACGCAAGCTGGTATCCTCAAACGGGAACAACAAGGGGTAAGTGCGTTCTATCGCATTAAAGATCCGATGATTTTTGAGTTATGTGAAGTCGTATGCGGTACTATCAGCAATCAGTTCAAAGAAAGAGCGGAATCCTTTAATCAGCTTTCTAACTTTAGTCTGGTTAGGAATTAGTATTAAATTAATTGCAGATGGTTTGGGAAGAAAGGGAAAGGGTTTTATTAACGCCAATAGTAACGACCTTTCCAAAAAACTCCCACCATCATTCCTAAAAATGTGGGATAAGATAGACGAGCGAAAAAACTGGGCAAAGGAATTAAACCGGCGAGAGCAAAAATAATTCCTAAACAAGCAACTAACGCCCATAAACTCCCTGCATTGAGAAAGATTTGAGATTGAAAGCGGTCGCAAATATAGACTCCTAAAACACCAACCCCAACCCCTGTGGCTAAAGGAACTAAAATCCCAAGTGGTGGTGACAAAATCAGATTAAGGTTTTGCTGGAGGTTCGGAATACTGACCATTAAGAAAACCAGTAAGTAATCAATTCCTTTCGCCAGCGCGATCGTTCCTAAGGCAACTAGGAATAGGGGTTTCCAAGGTTGAGACTTGAGCCGTCGCAAGGGATCATTCATGGGTCAACGCCTTAATTTGAAGTTACTTCTGTTGTATCTGATTTTTTAAAGAACTGTTCAGTAATCCTAGCCGTAATAATATGAGACAGGAGTCCAATCGGTCCGGCAAATAAACATAAAATAATGGAATGCGCAGTAAAAATTCCTTTTTCTTGTCCTTGCCAATAGACCCATGTTCCGACAAATAAATCCATTACTAAAAAATGCGCCCATCCTGTTGCAGCAGCACTTTCTTCCCCAAAGAATTGAGCAATTGTCGGTAAATCAGGATTCGATAACGCTGCTACTGATTCGGAATCGAGGGTATTGGCAAAAAAGAAGATATAAAAACCCACTAAAATAATAAATGGGATAAAAGAAGACATCACTTTTTTGGTTACGCCCCAATTCGGGAGAAAGATAATTAAAGCCCAAAAGGGTAAAACAAAAAGATTTGCAATATCAAAAGCAAGGTTAATATTCATCATTCGTTATTCGTTATTCGTTGTTCTTTGGTAACTGATCACTGACTTAAGGCTTTGAGAAAGCGTTGTAAACTATCAAAAATCCCTTGTTTCTTTGGTGCTTTGGCTGTAAAGGCTGGGGTTTCTTCTGCGGAAACATCTTCTCCGGCTGCTTTTCTCAGTAAGCGATCTAAGGTATCACCAACGGGTTTTTCCGGTTCTTCACAGAAGAATTGATATTGATTTTCTTCCGTTTCAATCCATAATTGCCATTGGGAAGGATACCGTTTGAGAATTGCTGCTTCTTCTAAAGGCTGGAGATAATAACAACTTTCAAGGGTGCTTAGAAAGCGTTCTCGGAGTTGACGGGCTGCATAACCAATTCCCACTGTCGCCACATCTTCCAACTGTGGAATGAGAAGAATAACGGGACGATCTCCGGCAAGATTACAAAGTTTTTCCACTTTTTGTACTTCCACCGCCGAAGGGGAAACCAATAAAAACATTTGGTCTTCTTCTGAGACTTTCTTTTCAATCGGAGTATTCCGACTTCCTAAGTCATTGACTCGAAATGAAACATCCGACCAATTGCGTCGTGCTAAAGCAGCAGCCCCTGTATCGGGAAATAAAACCTTTAAACCTGAGCCATAATCATCGGCAAATAAGTCTGCAAATTCTTTAGCGATCATTTCCCCTTTCAGAGCAATTTCAGGAATTTTTAATTCCACCTGTAAGCGAGTTAAGCCCGATTCTAAGGCGGTTAAGGTTGATTGTTTCGCTTGCGCGATCGCGCTTTCTAGGGTGACTGGAAACTCCATCATAAATTTATCTTGCTAAGACCAAATTTGATTCTTCAATGAGTCGTTGTAAAACTTGTTTTAAAACCAAGGCAGTCCACTGGATATCGGCTGCGGTGCTACTACGTCCTAAGGTCAACCGAATCCCAGCCACCGCCATTTCCTGAGAATAGCCCATTGCTAGCAAAATGGAACTGGGTTTTAGTTTACCACTATCACAAGCAGAGCCAGCACTAATGCCAATTCCTGCTAAGTTTAATTGACGAACGAGAGTTTTTCCTGTGATGGGTTCAGTGGGACTTTTGACCGCAAAACTAACATGATGAGGAAGACGATCCGCGCGACTACCCGTGGGGATTAAATAAGGACAATCCGCGAGTAACTCAAATAATTGATCCCGTAAGCCTTGCAAACGAGGGGATTCTGTGGGCATTTCTAATCGGGCTAATTTTGCAGCCACTCCGAAAGCAGCGATCGCGCCCACCGCTTGCGTACCCGACCGCAATTGTTGTTCTTGTCCGCCCCCTGTCAATAACGGTTGCATCTCCACCCCGTCTCGGATATATAATGCACCTGCTCCTTGTACACTATACATTTTGTGACCTGATAGGGAAAGTAAATCTATCGGCAACTGTTGCACATCAATCGGTAGTCGTCCTGCCACTTGTAA
>JAVLCL010000351.1:0-3864 GCA_031580825.1 Halothece sp. Uz-M2-17 | reverse complement strand
ACAACTAATCATTGATCCCCACGGGGTACGCCAATAACTAGCAAACGGAGAAGGATTAATCGTTTGTAGCGCATGATAAATCTCCCAACTGTCCCGTTGTGTTTCAGCTTGAAAACGCAAAGAGAGGTTCGTTTGGAAAATATCCCCAGCATAAATATAATCTTTTGCCCGCCGTACCATTTCTTGATAATCTTCTGCGGAGGTGAGAAAGGTAGGAGGAGAAACCTCAGTGATGACCGAAGCAGGTGATTCAGGAATCGGAGTTTCTAGATGCTTTTCAAGAGTATCCAGTTGTTGAGGATTAGTCGCTGCTAACCACAACATTTGTTCCTGATGATCTAAAACCGCAAAGGTTTCTGGTTCATACCAATACGCCACAGGAAACGGAAGGGGATCATCATTGAGTTGGGGTAACTGTTCAATTTCCCAAGCTAAATCATATCCAAGCCAGCCCAAATATCCCCCTGTAAACGGAAGGTGAGTAACTTCTGGCGGTATATCCGGAGAACAACGGTCTTGAAGTTGTTGGAGACAAGACAAAATTCTTCCTAAAGGAGGAGTCCAGACTTGTTGTTGTCCATCAATTTCCCGAGGACGACCCGCACAAAGAGAATAACGACAGAGTTGGGGTTGATCGCTAAAAGAGGGACTTTCTAAAAGCACGCCGTAGGATGTATTCTGAGCAAACAGATGCAGAAAAATCTCGGAACCCGTTCTTTTTTCTAAAGGCTGCGATCGCCAAACCCATTGTTTTTGTTCTCCCATTATTAATTTCTCACCTACGGTAGTTGATACGATTCGATTAAATCCTTAAGCTCATTTTATGAGATGTTACGGTTAGAGCAGAAACTATAACAAGAAACGAGTGAATTCTCAATCACTGTCTGCAATGCTAAAAACTATCATGTTCTAAAAGAATGTTGGCAAATCGTTAAAATAGCGACAAAATCAACTCTATAATTCTGTTAAACAAATAAATCTAGATTATTGTTCTCAAACTTATTACAGTCTGATTCAGAAAAACTCTAAATGCTAGGGTGGGCTGAATCTCAATTAACGTTAAACCTTACTGAATTTACTATGACAGATATTCAACTAATGACGAGCCAAGAAACAAAACCAGAGGAATCTTTGACACCAACTGAGGGCATCGAAACGTTACTTTCTCCCTTGGAAGAAACCGATTCTTCTGCAATGCAGCTTGTAGAAGTTGATTTTTCTCAAGAAGAAAATAGTGAAGTCACTTCTTCTCAAAAAAGTAAATATGAAGACACGGTTGGTGCATTTTTCAAAGAAATGGCTCGTTATCCCCTGTTGCAACCGGAGGAAGAAGTAGAACTCGCTCAACAGGTTAAATTAGCTGCGGATATCGAACAAAAACGCCAAGAATTAGCAGAAAAATTGGGATCATCTCCTAATAAGCAGCAATTAGCTGAAGCTCTCGCAATGCAAGTTAAAGAGTTAGAGCGTAAACTCTATCAAGGGCGTGTAGCAAAACGGCGGATGATTCGCTCTAATTTAAGATTAGTGGTTTCGATTGCTAAACGATATCTCAATCGAGGCGTTCCCTTTTTAGATTTGATTCAAGAGGGGGCAATTGGTTTAAATCGAGCAGCGGAAAAGTTTGATCCCAATAAAGGATACAAATTCTCGACTTATGCCTATTGGTGGATTCGCCAAGCCATTACTCGTACCATTGCCAATGATGCACGTACCATTCGTCTCCCGATTCATATTGTCGAAAAACTGAATAAACTGAAAAAAGCGCAACGGGATCTCAAACAAGAATTACAGCGCAATCCCACCGAAGCGGAATTAGCCGAAGCCTTAGAAGTGTCGGCATCACAACTGCATCAACTCTTGCAACTCCGTCGTCAGTCTCTCTCTTTGAATCATCGCGTTGGTAAAGGAGAAGATACCGAGTTACTAGAATTACTCGAAGATCATGAGATGAGATTGCCTGAAGATCAGATGAATGAAGCAATGATGAATCAGGAAATCTCAGATGTATTAAGTGATGTGCTTACGGAACGAGAAAAAGATGTAATTTCAATGCGCTATGGTTTAAACGCCAGCCAGCCCTATACGTTAGAGGAAGTGGGTTTGATGTTTAATCTATCTCGGGAGCGGGTGCGTCAAATTCAAAGTAAGGCGATGCGCAAGTTACGTCGTCCGCAAGTTGCTCGTCGCTTAAAAGGATGGCTCTAGCACTTATGAAAGAGCAGACCAATGCTTTTCAAGTCCGTTCCGCACAGCGAGAGGATGTTTCCGCGATTATGGGGTTAATTGAAGCCCTGGCAGCTTATGAAGATCTTTCAGAGGCTGTTACAGGAGATGCGGACACTCTCGCTCAACATTTGTTTGGCGAAACGCCCTATGCAGAAGTGCTGGTGGCTGAGTGGGGGGAAAAAATTGTTGGCTTTGCTCTGTTTTTCCCCAACTATTCGACATTTTTAACCCAACCCGGGATTTATCTGGAGGATTTGTTTGTTTTATCAGAGTATCGCGGTTTTGGGGTGGGACGGGCGTTAATTAGTGCAGTGGCAACGATCGCGCACCAAAGATCCGCAGGACGCTTAGAATGGAGTGTTCTCGATTGGAATCAAAATGCCATTGATTTTTATGAAAAAATGGGGGCGCAAGTGCTTCCCGACTGGCGCATTTGTCGAGTCACAGGAAGCGCGATCGCGCAACTGGCTAAGGCTGGATTCAAGTTCGATCTTTCTTAACCCAAAATATGTCAATTTGAGTCAGGCGCAAGCAAACAGATACGATACAATCAAAGCGCGTTCCTACTGACCCAGCGATGCTACTATGTCCAAATCCAAGGCTGAAACCCCAACCATTGATCTCAAAGATCCCGAATATTACTTTAATCGTGAACTGAGTTGGTTAGAATTTAACGATCGCGTTCTTCAACAAGCCCTAGACTCTCGTACCCCGCTGTTAGAACGTCTCAAGTTTATGGCAATTTTTAGCTCAAACTTAGATGAATTTTATATGGTGCGAGTAGCAGGCTTAAAACAACAAGTGGAAGCCAATGTTAATAAACTCACAGCAGATGGACGTGACCCCTCGCAACAACTTGCTGATATCAGTGAACGGTTGCGTCCAATGATTCGTAAACAAGATCAGCATTTTGAAGAAGTCTTGCGGGAGTTACTAGCAGAAGAAAAAATTCATCTCCTGAACTATGCTGACTTAAATGTCGAACAACGCACCTATCTACAAAATTTTTATGAAGATCATGTCTTTCCGGTATTAACGCCCTTAGCGGTTGATCCCGGACATCCGTTTCCTTATATTTCTAACCTCAGTTTAAATTTAGCCGTCGTTGTTCAAGAACCGAATACGGGAGATGAACGCTTTGCAAGACTGAAAGTCCCCAAGGTATTACCGCGTTTTGTTCAGTTTCCGAAAGAATTAGGGATTTACGACAAAAAAGGAAAACCTGCTATTTGGACAGGGGTTCCACTAGAACAAATGATTGCTCATCATTTAGAAACTTTATTTCCAGGGATGACCATTAAAGAATGCTATCCCTTTCGGATTACTCGCAATGCAGATATCGCCGTGGAAGAAGATGAAGCGGATGATTTGTTACTCGCGATTCAAAAAGAACTGCGGAAACGTCGCATGGGTGGATCGGTGGTGCGGATGGAAATTGATCATTCCGCAACAGATCAAGTGCGGGAAATGTTGATGCGGGAAATGAAGTTAGAAGAATCGGATGTCCATCAAATTCAAGGATTACTCGGTTTAGGGGATTTAATGTCGTTTATGTCTCTCCCTTTACCCGAGTTAAAAGATCCAAAATGGACTCCCATTGTTCCCCCGCCGTTTCAACGGTATCGGGAAACAGAG